>CBFCWS010000052.1:0-12142 GCA_965601765.1 uncultured Ilumatobacter sp.
CGGCATGGCGCCGGGCGAGTTCCCCGGGACGCTCGACGGCTTCCAGGAGACCGTCCACCCGGACGACCGCGAACGCGTCGATGCCGCACTACGCGAGGCGCTCGCCGGCTCGGACGAGTTCACGCTCGCGTTCCGGTTCCTGCGCTCGGACGGGTCGACCGGCCACCTCGAGGGTCGCGGCCGGATCTTCCGCGACGGGCGTGGCGAACCCACCAGGCTGCTCGGTCTCGCCGAGGACGTGACGGAGCGTGTCACGAGCCGGCTGCAGATCGACCAGTTGCGGCGGCTCGCGTCACGGCTCAGCGGCTTGCGCACGTCCACGGGCGTGCTCGGCGCCGTTCGCCGGGAGATCGACGGGTCGAACGTGACGATCGACCTGGTCGACGACGACCTGGCGGCCGGACGCGACGTCGTCTTCTCCTTCGCCGTCGGATCCCAGCGGCTCGACGTCACGTGGGTCCCCGGGCCGGGCGACACGACGGAGCGACAGGCGATCGCCATCGGCGAGCTCGCCGGAGCGGCGATCGATCGTGCGCTGCGATACGAGTCCGAACGCACGAACGCCCAGATCCTGCAGTCGGCGCTGCAGCCGGCGGCCGCGTCGCAGATCGCCGGCTTCCGGCTCGACGCCGCCTACATGCCCGCCCGCGACACCGACCGGCTCGGCGGCGACTTCTTCGATGTCCTCGAGCTGGACGGCGCCTTCGTCGTCGCCGTCGGTGACGTCGCCGGCCACGGCCTCGAGGCGACCCGCCAGATGGGCGCCATCCGGTCGATGTTGCGAACGCTCTCGGCGAGCCTCGACGGCGAACCCCGGGCCGTCATCGGCCGTGCCCGCGAGCTCTTCCGCCCCGTCTGCGGCGACGATGTCCCCTTCACCACCGTGCTCATCTGCCGGGTCGGCATCACCGACGGCCTGACGAAGGTCGTGTCCGCCGGTCATCCCCCACCGGTCCTCGGGACCCGCGACGGGCGACCGCGGCTGGTGACGATCGATCCGGTCCCGCCGCTCGGCGTGCCCTGCGACCTCGACGCCGCGCCGATCGAGCTCACGCTCCACGCCGGGGAGTGGCTGGCGCTCTTCACGGACGGCGTCTTCGAACGTCGCGATCTACCGCTCGACCTGGCCATCACGTCTGCGATGTCCGCGATTGCCGGGGCGCCGACCGCACACCACGTTCTGGCCGCCGGCGAGTCGGCGTCGGCCCTCAATCCGGACGATCGTGCCGTGATCGTCGTCGAGCGGTTGCCCGTGGGGCGGACGGCGGCGAGGCCGGCACGAACCCCGACGTCGTAGCTCGACGCGTCGAGATCGACAACGTCCGACCGGCCCGCCCTGGCGACCTACCGTCGACGAGGGCCGAACCGGCACCGGACGACGACCGACCCGTCGGCCTGGGTGACGTCGACCACGTCGGCGATCGCCGACACGATCCGGAGCCCTCGGCCCCGCGTGTCGGTATCGGGAACCGGACCCTTGCGCTCGATCGGCAGGCCGGACGAGGGCGATCCGACGGCGAGCACGAACCCGTCGACGGTCGACCCGTACTCCACGGCCACCACGCCGTCGTCGCCGTGTTCCAGCGCGTTCGTGATCAGCTCGGAGACGACGAGCGCGACATCGGCGCCGACGTCGCTGCCGAGTACCTCCGATGCAGCGGCCGCCACCACCCGGCGCACCTTCCCGATCTCCGACACCGAGGCGACCTCGGCCGTGTGCGGCAGATCGATCGCCTCGGCCATGCACGCGGTATACCACAGCGGAACGAGGCCCCAAACCTCCGACCCGGTGGCATCGACCGGCGGGCGACCGCGATCAGTCGCCGGTGCGGATCGTGAAGTGACCGTCGAGGCCGCTGACCTCGAAGAGCCTCGACACGATGGCCGTCGGTGCGACCAGCACGAGATCGCCGTCGCGACCCCGACAGGCCTCCGTCGCAGCGATCAGCACACGCAGCCCGCTCGAGTCCATGAACGTCACGCCGCCCATGTGGAGCTCGACGAGCGGCGAGGCGGCGAGCAGCTCGCCCAGACGCCGATCGAGATCGGGTGCGGTGTGGGCATCGATCTCGCCGCTCAACTCGAGGCCGGATCCGACCGGCCTGATGACGAGCTCGGTGCCGATCTCGGACATCCCTGCAGGCTACCGAGTCGCGGCCTGGTGCGCTGCACGACGGGGTGATCGACGACGGCGGGGAGCACCTTCACCTCATCGGGTGATTCGGCCCTCGCCCACGGCATGCGGACACACCTTCTCGGTACCGTGTGCGACGTGCTCGCGACGACCGATGGCGCCGAGGATCCCCCGGTGCGGACATCCGAGGACGATGCGGAGGACGATGCGATCGAGATCGACGCGGTCTGGTCCGCAGAACCGGGTACGGCGCACGCCGCCGTGAGGCGGGTGGGGCCCGCGGTCCACGTCGCCATCGGGTACGGCCTCCCGATCGGCATCGTCGCCCAGGTGTCGAGCGATCTCGACCGCACCGACGACCTCACGGCGGTCGTCGATGCTCGCGTCGGGGCGCCGGGTTGGGATGTCGGCGGCAAGTCCGGCATCCTCCTCGCCGCCATCGAGCCGAGCGTCGTCCGGATCGCCACGTGTGGTGAGCACGTCGTCGCCGTCATCAGCGACGAGGAACGCACCCCGCGCGCCCTGACACATCTCGATCGCAGGTCGACCAGGCCGATCTCGGCCGGCCTCGTCGCCGGGTCGACGCTCGTGCTGTCGGCCGGTCGGCGCCCGATCCCGCCGTTCATGCTCGCTCAGCGGCATCTCACGACATCAGCGCTCGCCGACTCGGTCGCGTCGATCTTCGGCCCCGGCGAGGACCACGCGGTCGTCGTCGCTCGATGCCTCCGCGAGGGCGGCTGACGAGCACCGGCGATCCGGCCGCCACCCATGTTTGCCGACCGGCTGCGGGGGGTAGGTACGCCGCCATGACCACCAACCGCTCGTCTCCGCTCCGGGTCGCGATCGTCAACGACTACGAGCTGGTCGTGAACGGGCTCCGGACGATGCTGCAGCCCTTCGCCGATCGCGTCGTCGTCGTCGAGACCGAGGCGGGAGGCACTCCCGACCGTCGTGCCGACATCGTTCTCTTCGACACCTTCGCCAGCCGTCGGACCTCGCTGCAGCGGATCGAGGAGATCGGTCGCGATCCACGCACGGGACGGCTGGTGCTGTACACGTGGGACGTGTCCGATGCGTTCCTCGCCGACATCGACCGCTCGCAGATCGACGGTGTCATCTTGAAGGCGCACCGTGGCGTGCAGCTCGTCGAGGCGCTCGAGCGTGTGCACCTCGGCGAGCCGGTGGGTGCCGACCTGCTGGCCGACGACTCCCCCGACCCCGAGCTCAGCGAGCGCGAGCTCGAGGTGCTCGCACTGCTGGCCCGGGGGCTCTCGAACCGACAGATCGCCGACGAGCTGTACCTGTCGATCGAGACCGTCAAGACCCACGCACGCACCTTGTTCCGCAAGCTCGACGTCCGGAACCGCACCCAGGCCGCCCTCGCCGCTCCCCGCTTCGGCGTCGACGACCCCGGCCGCCGGATCGCATGAGCACCCCCGACGAGGGCCGGCCGAGGATCGCCGTCGTCGGCGGCGGTTCGGCTGCGGAGACCTTCGCCCGTTCGGTGGCGGACGCGGCCGATCTGATCGTGTTCGAGCCGGCGCTCGTCGGCGGGGAGTGCCCCTTCGTGGCCTGCATGCCCAGCAAGTCGATGCTGCACGACGCCCGGGTCGGCGCCGCCTGGCGCGACGCCGTGGAACGTCGACGCTCGATCACCGACGATCTCGACGACCACGACCACGCCGCAGACCTCGAGGCGATGGGCGCACGGCTCGTGCGCGAGACCGCCCGCCTCGTCGGCCCGCACTCGGTCGCCGCGGGGCGAGCGCAGCACGACGTCGACCACATCGTGCTGGCCACCGGCTGCGAACCGCTGCTCCCCGACATCGACGGCCTGGATGTGTGCCGCGATCGCATCTGGACCAGCGCGGACGTGTACCGCTCGACCGAGCGCCCGGACCGGGTCGCCGTGATCGGCGCCGGCGTCATCGGGTTCGAGGTCGCCGATCTCTACGCCGGCTTCGGCACCGAGGTGACGGTGATCGACCGCGGCCAACGATCCTTCGACACGATCCCTCCCGACGTCGCCCGGGTGGTCGTCGATGCCGTGACGTCCCGCAACGTCGTTGTCCGCTACGACGTCGAGGCAGCTGCGATCGCTCCCGTCGATCGTCCGGGCGACGATGCCGTCGAGTTGACACTGAGCGACGGCGAGGTGATCGAGGTCGACCGGGTCGTCGTCGCCATCGGGCGGCGGCCGCGGACCGACGGGATCGGGCTCGACGCCGTCGGGCTCGATCCGTCCGAGCCCCTCCCCGTCGACTCGAACGGCCGTGTCCGCTGCGAGGGGTCGGTCTGGGCGATGGGCGACGTCGCCGGCATGGGCCAGTACACACATCTCGCCAACCACCACGCCGCGGTCGTCGCGGACCACCTCGTCGGCACCCGGACGCGGACCTTCGACGAGGTCGTGCTCGGCAGCTGCATGTTCACCGCTCCGCCGCTGATCCAGGTCGGCCCTCAGTGGTCGGAGCTCGTCGACGATCCCGATGTCGTGTCCGTTGGCTACGACCTCGCGTCGTTCCCACGTGCCGCCACCGACCGACTCGGTGCCGGGCACCTCTGGGTGGCCGCTCGCAGGAGCTCGGGCACCGTCGTCGCTGCGTCGGGGGCGGGACCGCACTTCGACGAGCTCGTGCACGCCCTCGTGATCGCCGTCGACGGACGGGTGCCCCTCGCTCGCCTGCGTCGCTCGATGCAGCCGTTCCCCACGATCGGCGAGATCCTGGGTCCGATCTGGGCCGATCTGCACGACGACCTGACCTCGGCGGCGTGACCACCGTCGACCGGTCGTGACCGGGCCGGGTCAGGCGCCCGGCTGGTCCTCCCGCCCGCCGGGCTCGTCGTGGTCGTCGTGGTCGTCGATCATCGACCGCATCTGAGCGAACGAGCGGCGCAGCAACCGTGAGACGTGCATTTGCGAGATGCCGACCTGTTCGGCGATCTCGCTCTGCGACATCTCGCCGTAGAAGCGGAGCTCGACGATCTGACGCTCCCGGTCGGGGAGGCCGGCCAGCAACTGGTCGACGAGGTGCCGGTCGACGAGGCCGTCGAACCCGGCATCTTCGCTCGCCAGCACCGAACGACGGTCGCTCGACGGGCGGTCGTCGTCGTCGTGGTCCGACCCGTCGAGCGAACCCACCTGGTACGCCGCAGATGCCGCGAGGCCCCGCACGACGTCGTCACGATCGACCCCGAGGTGCTCGGCGATCTCGGCGACGCTCGGGCTGCGGGCCGACCGGGCGGTCAGCTCGTCGCTCGCCCGCCGTACCAGCAGATGGAGCTCCTTGGCGCTCCGCGGCACCCGGACCGTCCACGTGGCGTCGCGGAAGTGCCGCTTGATCTCGCCCTCGATCGTCAGCCCGGCGAACGAGCTGAACGCAGCACCGTGTTCGGGGTCGAAGCGGTCGACGGCCTTGACGAGCCCGAGCATCGCGACCTGTCGGACATCGTCGTCCGATCGACCGCCCGCGAACCGTCGGGCGATGTGGATGGCGAGCCCGACATGACGCTCGACGAGCTCGTTGCGCAGGGGCCGGCTGCCCGTCGCCCGGAAGCGCTGGAAGAGCTCGAGATCGTCGGCATCGGTGCCGGATGGCCAGCGACCCGGCAGGTCGCTCGTCGCGCCGCCCACGCGTCAGCCGTTCGTCTCGTCGCGACGCTTGGTGAAGGACACCGACCCGTCGTCGAGGCCGAGATCACCGACGAGCGATCGGAGGATGGTCGACGCGAGGGCATCGAGCCGGATCGGCGCACCGCCCACGACCGACAGTCGCACGCCGATCGATCCGTCACCCAGCTCGAACGACGCTTCGAGACGACCGAGATCGTCGTCGGCGACGGTCGTGAACACCTCGTTGACGGCGAGTCGGAGATCGTCGATCTCGTCGACCGAGAAGCCGAGATCGGCACCGAGGGAGGCGCAGATCACGCGCAGGGTCGCGGCCATCTCGGTGCGGGCCGGCAGCACGACGTCGATCCGGCGATCGAGCTCGTGCTCGGGGTTCGGCGCGCCGGAGCTGGTGGGGATGTCGTCGGCCGGAGTGCTCACCGAAGCGACCGTATCTGCGACCCGCCGAGATCGCCGCAACGGGCCGAGCGACCCCCGACCGGCCGGGACCGGGGTTTCCCGGTGGGCGGTGGCGGGTACCCCCACGCCATGCCCGGCGCCGTCACCGCTCGCCTCGCCGTCGCGATCGACGACCCGGACGCGCTGTCCGAGGCATTCGACGGCGACGGGCTCGACGGCTGGGCGTGGGCCACCGCCGGCATCGTCATGCTCGCGACCCTGATCGTCGCGATCGGCGCGAGATGGCTGCTGGCGCGACTGCTGTGCAAGAAGCTCGACATGGCGATCGCACTGCTCATCGCCCGCGCCACGAGCTACGTGATCTTCGTCACGGGGCTGGCGTATGCGCTCGCCGAGCTCGGTGTCCGGATCGGCCCGCTGATCGGTGCGCTCGGCATCGCCGGCATCGCTTTGGCGTTCGCCCTCAAGGACATCCTCGAGAACTTCGTCGCCGGCGTGATGCTCCAGATCCGGCGGCCGTTCACCTACGGCGACGAGGTGGAGATCAACGAGCGCGAGGGTCGCGTGCGCGACATCGATGCCCGGCTCGTCACGATCGTCACCCCCGACGGCGAGACGCTGCTCGTGCCGTCGGCCGCCGTGATCAAGTCCGAGGTCGTCAACTACACCGCCCAGGGCGGCCGGCGCACCGACGTTCCGATCGGTGTGGCCTACGGGTCCGACCTCGCCGATTCGAAGCGGGCGCTCCAGCAGGCCGTCGACTCCGTCGACGGCGTCCGGCGCGACCCTCCGCCGACCGTGCTCCTCACCGGGTTCGGGGATTCGAGCATCGACTTCGTGGTCCGGTACTGGCACGACCCGTCGATCGCCGCGTTCTGGCGCGTCCGCAGCGACGTCACGTTCGCGATCGACCGCGAGCTGACCGACGCCGGCATCACGATCCCGTTCCCGCAGCGGACCTTGTGGTTCGGGGACGGCGACACGTCGGCCCCGCTCTCCGGGCGGGCCGCGTCCGAGCGAGCCACGGCGGCCGGAGCCCCGTAGGCACCCGACCGGGCCCGGATCCGGCAGTGCTCGCGGCGGCGGTCGGCTATCGGCACAGGTTGGACATGCGGCCGATGCCGTCGGCCCACGACTCGACGACCTGGCCCGGTCGGAGTGCCCGCGGCGGTGTGCGCGCCACGCCGACGCCCGCCGGGGTCCCCGTGAAGATCACGTCGCCGGGCAGCAGCGGCACCACCGCGGACAGCTGCTCGATCAGGTCGCAGACGTCGAAGATCAGATCGCTGGTCCGCGCGTCCTGCACGATCTCGCCGTCGACCGAGCACCCGAGCGCGATGTCGTCGGGATCGTCGAGCTCGTCCGGCGTGACGAGCCACGGTCCCATCGGGGCGTATCCGGGCCGCGACTTGCCGAGCGAGAACTGTCCACCCGCTGCGAACTGCAACTGGCGATCGCTGATGTCCTGGCCGATCGTCAACCCGGCGACATGGTCCCAGCCGTCGGCGCGCGAGACGTGGTGCGCGCGCCGGCCGATGACGACGACCAGCTCCACCTCCCAGTCGACGCTCGACGCGACGAGGTCGATCTCGTCGAACGGCCCTGCCAGCGAGGTCGGGAACTTCGTGAACGTCGCCGGCATCTCCGGCAGCGGCCGGCCCGACTCGGCGGCGTGCGCACGGTAGTTGAGGCCGATGCCGAAGACCTGCCGCGGCGTCGGGCTCGGGTTGGCGAGCGTGGCCGGGTCGAGTGGTCCGGTCGGACCGTCGACCGACGGCACGAAGGCCCTGAACGCGTCCCACTCGGCGAACACCGACATCGGTTCCGGCCCGAACCGGCCGCCGGACACCGAGGCGACGTCGGCGATCCCGTCGTCGATCAGGATGGCGGCACGGCCGGCGCAGTTGGCGAGCCTCATGTTCGGTGTCCGGGCAGCGGCATCCACCAACACTCCCAGATCCGGCTCGCTCGGATCCGGCCGTGCGTCGCGCCACCACCACGCCCGGACGCCGGGCCGGAACCCGTCGCACCGGTTCCGGACGCGCCACCTCCGCTCGCGTCGTGTCCGAGTCGACCGTCCCGGCCCCACCCCCGCCGGCTGGGTGCCCGGCCCGACGGGGGTGCGCGAACCTCACCGCTCGATCGGGCCGCGCCGCCGACCGCGCCATGTCAGGCCACGTCACACGACGTCAGGTGGGCTTGGTCGGTTGGCGCAGCACGACGGTCACCCCGATCGCGCCCAGTGCGACGACGATCAGCGGGAGGAGCCATCCGTCGATCAACCACGCGCTGATCCCGACCGCCACGCCGATCGTCGCGACCGCGGCGAACTTGGCCCGCTTCGGCATGCCGAGGCCGTCCCGATGATCGCGCACGAGCGGCCCGATCGTCGGGAGGCCGAGGACCCACGCCTCGAGGCGCGGACTCGACTTGGCGAACGCACCGGCGGCGACGATGAAGAAGATGGTCGTCGGCAGCCCCGGGACCACGACGCCGATCCCGCCGATCGCGACGCATGCCAGCCCGAGCAGCAACCATCCGGTCCGCCGGACGACCCCGATCGATCGACGCTGGTCTGGGTCGTCGGCAGTGCGCATCACGTCGGTCGTCGAGCCGGCGACACCGAGTCGATGCGGCAGCTGGCCGGCCGTGCGTGTCGAGTGTACGGCCGATTCGTCGTCGCCCGATCCGGCATCGTCGTCGCCCATCGGCACGATCGGTGGGCGCACGGCGGCGCGGTAGTAGACCTGACGTCGTGCTCTCCCACCACCCCCCGGGCCTGCTCGGTGTCCGACGCTGACGGCCTGGCGGTCGACTCGCCGACCGAGCCGGTCGACGACGGCCGGTTCGCGCTCCTCGCCGAGCCGGTGTTCGGGCGGCTGATCACCGGCGGGGTGTTCACCTTCCTGGCGATGCAGATGTCGATCATCGCCCGCAGCTGGCTCGCGTACGATCTCACCGGCACCAACACCGCGCTCGGTGGTGTGCTGATCGGTTTCGGGATCTCGAGCGTGGTGGCGATCCCCTACGGCGGCGTGCTCGCCGACCGGTTCCCGAAGCGGACGGTCCTGCTCGTCGCCGGCGGGGTCCAGACGACGGTCGCCCTCACGCTCGCGACCGCGGTCGTCACCGACGTGATCGCGTACTGGATGCTCGTCGCCGCCAGCGTCGTCCAGGGCGGCATGATCTCGCTGCTCGGCCCGGCCCGGCTCGCCTTCGTCGCCGAGGCCGTTCCACGCGAGCGGATGTCGAACGCGATCCTGCTGTCGCAGGCCTCGCTCCAGTTCACCCGCGTGTTCGGACCGGCGGTCGCCGGAGCGCTGATCGGCGTGTCGTTCGTCGGGTCGGGTGGCGTGTTCTTCATCGCAGCCGGCTTCGCCGCCGGCGGCGTCGTCGCCACCCTCGGGCTCCCGCCGGGCAATCCGTCGGTCGCACCGACGCGATCGCCGAGCGAGGACCTGCTCGACGGCCTCCGGTACGTCCGCAACGACCCCCGGGTGAGACACCTCCTGCTGCTCTCCTTCGGCGTCGTCCTGATCGGCTTCCCGCACCTCGCCTTCCTCCCGACCCTCGCCGAGGACGTCTTCGACGCCGGATCGACCGGGTTCGGGTTGCTGACGACGTCGTCGGCGATCGGCGCCGTCGTGGCGACGATCTCGCTGGCGGGCATCGCCGCCGGGTTGCTCGACCGCATCCAGGCCGCCGCCGGGGTCGCCTTCGGGATCTCGATCGTCCTCCTCGGCCTGGCGCCCGGCTTCGCGACGGCCGTGGTCGTCATGTTCCTCGTCGGTGCGACCTCGGCCGCGTTCCAGGCCCTCAACAACTCCCTGATCCTGAGCACCGCCCCGGTCGAGTACCACGGGCGCGTCCAGAGCCTGCTGATGCTCGGGTTCTCCGGGTTCGGCCTGGCGGCGTTGCCGCTCGGCATCGTCGCCGATGCGATCGGACTCCAACGGACCCTCACCGCGATGGGGATCGCCGTCACCGCGATCGCCGTGGCGTCCATCTTCATCGAGCGTCGCCGGACGCGCGATCGTGTCAGGCATCTCTGAGGAGCGACCCATGTCCGACCCGCCCACCGCCCACGAGATCGTCGAGCGCTACTGGCGACGGGTGTGGCTCGAACGCGACCTGGACGCGGTCGCCGAGTCGTACAGCGACCCGACGATCCGGCACACCGTGCACGGCACCCGGACCGTGAGCGTCGAGCAGCTGCAACGCGACCTGACCGACTCGCTGCGCGGCTTCCGCGGCGAGTCGTTCTCGATCGACCAGCTGACCGTCGACGGCGACATCGCCTGGCTGCGGTTGACCCTGCGCGGGGTGAGCCTCGCCGCGATGACGCCGATCGTGATCACCTGGATGGCGCAGTACCGGCTCGACCGCGGCTGCATCGCCGAGACCTGGGTGCTCCATCAGAGCGGCCTCGACTGGCACTGACCCCGAGCCGGTCCGAGCGCCGCCGGCGCTCGGCTCGACCGAGATGTGCCCGGGGCCGGAGTCGCCGGCCCCGGGCACATTCGGTGGTCAGGGGGTGATCTCGACGGCGCCGACGTCGCACCCAGCGCCCTGGGGACGCGCCACCCCGCGCTGATCGGTCGCCGGGCACGCACCGACCGCCGTGTCGATCGCCGGGCTCCCGGCGAGCAGGAGGTGGGTCGACGTCGGGCCGCCGTTGTCGGCGAGCGGACCGACCAGCGCACCGCCGGCCCCCACGACCTGGTCGGCGCCGATCGCGGCGCACGACGCATCGGTCACGACGTTGCCGCCGAGCGACGTCAGCACGGCCGCGCCGCCGCCCTCGAGCTGGCAGTTGTAGGTGCCGTTGTCGGCGATGACGTTGTCGGCGATGGTCACGTCGACGGGTGCCCCGAAGGTCGCGACCATCAGGCCGCCGGCCGTGCCGGCCGGCGCGTTGTTGCCGACGATCGTGCTGTTGGAGATCGAGACGCTCCCGTCGGTGGCGAACCAGGCACCGCCGTGCCACGCGGTCGAGGTGTTGCCGGAGACGGTCGAGTTGACCATCGTGGCGTTCCCGAGCGTGCGGAGCCCACCGGCGACGTCGCCGGACACGTTGCCCGACACCGTGCTGCGGACGACCTCGATCGTGGAACCGAAGAACCCGTAGATGCCACCGCCCGGCTGGTTGACCGACGTGTTGTCCGACACGGTGCTGTCGGTCAGGGTGAGCGACGCACCCTCGCCGGTGTAGATCCCACCGCCGCCGAGGTCGAACGACGCCGGTCCGGCGCTGGTCTCGGTGTTGCCGGTGACCGTCGCCCCCGTGAGGCTGAGATCGCCGTAGTTGAGGATCCCACCACCCTGGGGTGCGCCGACGCCGTCGGTGATCGTGACGTCGCTGACGGACACGACCGCGCCCGCGGCGACCTGGAGCACGCGCGAGGCGTCGTCGCCGCTGATCGTGATGCCGCCGCCGTCGATCGTGACCGACTTGCCGACCACGAGCTCGCCGGTCGTCAGCGTCAACGTGCCGCCGGACAGGCCGGCGTCGATCGTGACCGTGCCGCCGTCGGCCACGGTGGCCAGGGCGTCTCGCAGCGAACCGGGCCCGCTGTCGTCGAGGTTCGTGACGGTGACCTCGGTCGGCGGCGGGACGAGGGCCCGCTCGACGAAGTCGAAGCCGACCTCACCGCTGGGCGTGCCGTTCGGGAACGCGAGCCCGAAGCCCCAGACGTCGGTCAGGCCGAGCCCGTCGTCGGGTGCCCCGGCCGGCTGCTCGTCGCTGCGCTCGAAGTCGGTGATCGGGATCGTCACCTTGCTCCAGCCGTCGACCGCGTCGACGAACGAGGTCTCGAACCGCTCGGCGGTGTCGGGGCCCTGGTAGACCCGCACGTAGTCGACGAGGTATTCCTGCGGATACGTGTTGTCGGGATCGATCGCACCGCCGAAGTTGCCGCCGATCGCGAAGTTGAGCAGCAGGAAGAACGGCTTCTCGAACACCCACGGGCCGGGCACGT
>CBFCWS010000053.1:0-11988 GCA_965601765.1 uncultured Ilumatobacter sp.
CCCCCCCCCCCAGCCGCGACCGGAGGGCGTCGGCGGTGTCGTGGATCTCGCGTTCGCCGGACAGGAAGACGAGGACGTCGCCGGGGCCCTCGGTCGCGAGCTCGTCGACGGCGTCGAGCACGCCGCGGACCTGGTCGTCGACCGGGTGGTATCGCACCTCGACGGGGTAGGTCCGGCCCTCGACGACGAACACCGGCGCCGGCGTGCCGTCGGGTGCCGCGAAGTGCGCGGCGAAGCGCTCGGTGTCGATCGTGGCCGACGTGACGATGACGCGCAGGTCGGGTCGTGTCGGGAGCAGCTGGCGGAGGTAGCCGAGGATGAAGTCGATGTTGAGGCTGCGCTCGTGGGCCTCGTCGACGATGATCGTGTCGTACCTCGACAGGGTGCGATCGCGCTGGAGCTCGTTGAGCAGGATCCCGTCGGTCATCAGCCGGATGCGCGTCGAGTCGCCGACGCGGTCGTCGAAGCGCACCGACGATCCGACGAGACCGCCGATCGTCGTGCCGATCTCGTCGGCGATCCGCTGGGCGACGGTCCGCGCGGCGACGCGCCGGGGTTGCGTGTGGCCGATCATCCCGTCGACGCCGCGTCCGGCGGCCAGACAGAGCTTCGGCAGCTGGGTGCTCTTGCCCGAACCGGTCTCGCCGGCGACGACGATCACCTGGTGCTCACGGATCGCCGCGACGAGATCGTCCGCATGGGCGGCGATCGGCAGCGATGCGGGTACGGCCAGGTCCACGGCCAGCACGGTAGGGCAACCACCCACCTTCTCGGCACACTGCTTTCATGCCCGGCCTGCCCGCCGCCTACGGCGTCATGCACGACGACGAGATCGAGCGCTACCACCACCATCGTGCGACCCTGCGCCGGCGCACGACGTGGGAGGCCGCTCGGGGCACCGAGCTGACCGTCGACCAGATCGACACGATCTGCGACCACGCGGCGGTGCTGACCGCCGGTTTCGGGCGAGCCACCCGACCGTTCCTCAACGTCGACGCCGTCGTCGTCCACGCCCGCTCGATCGTCACCCGTGGCCCGCGCTCGATCGGCGGCCGGTTGATGTCGTCGGCACCCCGGCGCATCTCGGGGCTCTCCAGCCACGGCCGCGGACCGATCCTGCTCGAATGGGCGGCGATCGAGCGCCAGCTGGCGCATCCCGGCCACGGCCACAACGTGATCCTGCACGAGTTCGCCCACAAGCTCGACCAGCTCGACGGAGCCGCGGACGGCATGCCACCACTCCCCGACCGCGAGGCCCGCGCCGGGTGGACCCAGACCATCGGGACGAACTTCCGCAGGCTGCGCCGGCGCGGACCCGATCCGCTGGTCCGCGCCTACGCCGCGACGAACCCCGCCGAGTACTTCGCCGTCATCACCGAGCTGTTCTTCCTCCGCCCGGTCGAGCTGCGCGAGCGGTTCCCGCGCGTCTACCTCCGCCTGTCGGAGTTCTACGCGCAGGACCCGGCCGAGCGAGCGCTGCTCATCCGCCGGTGAACTCGGGGCGTCGCTTCTGCGCGAAGGCGGCGATCCCCTCCTGGCCGTCGTGCGTGCCCATCGACTGCGCGATCACCACGCCTTCGCGCTCGCCGGCCGCCGGCAACGACGACTCGTAGCCCTCGTAGATGACGCGCTTGGCGTGGCCGGAGGCCCAGGCCGGGCCGTCGGCGAGCTGCTGGGCGAGATCGGCACAGGACTGGTCGACGTCGTCGTCGGCGACCACCCGGTTGACGAGACCCCACGCTTCGGCCTCCCCGGCGGTCAGGACACGGTTGGTGAGCGTCAGATCGAGCATCCGGCGCAGCCCGATGTGGCGGGCCACGAAGTACGACGACGTGCCGTCCGGCGTCACCCCGGCGCGGGTGTAGGCCATGGTGTACTTGGCCGACTCACCCGACACGACCAGGTCGAACGCCGCCATCAGCGACAGTCCCGCCCCACCGGCCGCACCTCTGACACCGGCGACGAACGGCTTGGGAATCGAGTTCATCTTGTAGATCGCGCCGTGGTAGTCGACGAGCATGTCGGAGGCGACGGACGCCACGTCCGCCCCGGCCTCGTGGAAGAGCTTGAGGTCGCCGCCGGCGCAGAACACCTTGCCGTCGGCGGTCACCGACACCGACTTGACCGCGTCGTCGAACTCGACCGCGATCATCACCGCCCGCAGATCGGCCGAGAACGCCGGGTTGACCGCGTTCGCACCCGCCGCGTTCGTGAACCGGACGTGGGCGACCCCGTCGCGAACCTCGTAGGACATCGTCGTGAGCTCCATGCCACCAATGTTCGCACCAACCTCGCCGTCGACCCGGTGTCAGACACCCGATCGACCGTCGGCAGGCAACGCGACGCACTCGCGTGAGGCACCTTCGACGGCTCGGCGTGCGCCTCGTACGATCTTCACCACATTTGCCACTTCATTCCTTAGCTGTGTTTGACTTTTTTTCAGAACATGTGTACCATTGCGACATGTGGGCGGACTCCCATTCCGAACCCAGTGAGGGTGACGGGGTCGCGGTACCGGGCGGCGCACGTGTCGAGGCCCGCCGGGAGGCCGAGAACGACGAGCTGGCGCAGGTCGCCGGCCGGTTGAACGCCGCCAACGCCGAGTTGGTCGAGATCACGGAACGGTTGTTGGACACCGACGGCTGGCGACAGGGCGGGATGCGGTCACCGGCGCAGTTCCTGGGGTGGAAGGTCGGCCTGTCCCCCGAACGAGCCCATGCCGTCGTTGCGGTCGCGAGGCGTCGCAGCGAGTTCCCCGCCGTGATCGGCTCGTTCGAAGCCGGTGAGCTGTCGCTGGAACAGGTCGCCGAAGCCGTCAAGGCACCGGCGTGGGCCGATCGACAGATCCAGCACTTCTGCACCATCGCGACCGTCGCCAAGTTGCGCCGGGCGATGCGCTCCAACATGTTCCAGGGACCGCCCGACGATCATCCGTCGGAACCGAAGCCGATCCGCGACAAGGTGTCGTTCGGGGTCGGCCGCGACGGCCGGTGGCGGATCCGCGGCGAGTTCGGCCTCGACGACGGCCGCCGCATCGAGGCCGCACTGCAGGAACGCAAGGACGACCTCTTCACCGACGACCCCGACGTCACGATGCCCGACGCGTTCGTCGACTGCTTCCGACGCTCACTCGATGCGGTCGGGTCACCGGCACGGCGCGACCAGTTCCGCACCTGGCTGCACCTCGACGTGACCGACGGGGCGGCGACCACCACCGACGGCTGGCGGATCCCCCGACCGATCGCCGATCGCCTGCTGTGCGACGGAGTCGTGCAGCCGGTGTGGGAACGGCACGGCATCCCGTTCTCGGTCGGACGCACGCAGCGCATCGTCCCGGATCGCACCCGGCGCGTGATCGAGCGCCGCGACCGCGGCTGCCGGGTCCCGGGATGTGTCGGCGAGCACGTCGAGATCCACCACATCACCCATTGGCTCGACGGTGGCACCACCGATACCGCCAACCTGCTCAGCCTCTGCCCGAGACATCACCGCATGCACCACCACGGCACGCTGCAGATCACCGGTGACGCCGACGTCTTCGACGGCGTGTGCTTCGCGGACGGCGATGGGAACCCGATCGCACCGAGACCCTCGCCGGTCGCAGCGACCGGACCCCCCGCCGCCTCGACCCCGTATCGGGGGCCGATCAACGGACGATTCGACTGGAACTGGATCGGCCTCGGCTGGATCCACCCCGACGAGCAACGACGCCGCCGCGACCTGATGAACCGCCGCGCTGCCTGAGCCCGCGTGGAGCGCCCCGACAAGCCCGGCGGCGTGATCGGGGATCGCTCAGAAGCGATCGAGGCCGCTCGTCGCGAAGGTGACGGCGGTGGCCAGCGAGTCGGATGCCGCGGCGAGGTCGGCGTAGCCGAGCACGGCGCCGAACGGTGCGTTCCAGTAGCCGTCGCCGCCGGGGCGCTCGGATGTCCACGGACCGACGTAGAGGTACGGTTCGGCGAGGAAGCCGTCGCCGGGCGAGCCACCGACGTTCGCTCGGCGGGCCGGGTCGTCGCCCGGGCCGAGGCCGACGTCGATCGCGGTGTCGAAGTGCTCGGGCCAGAGCCGGGCGAACGTCGGGCCGGCCGACGCCGGCGCCCGGGCGGTGATCTCGTCGAGCATCTGGTTCGTCAGCCCGTACCACGCGCCGAGTGCCCGGACGTCGTCGTCGACGAGGGTGAGCGGGCGGTCGAGATCCCCGATCGGCGGCGTGTCGGTGCCGACCGAGAAGTCGGGGGTCAACTCGACACCGACGAACCCGGCGAGCTCGGTGAGGCTCGATCCGGCGATCGGCGTCGCCCGGCTGCCGGGGCGGTCGCCGCCGCCCACGTCGACGACGAGCAGCCCGCCGGAGATCCGGATGCGCGTCTGGTCGGCGCCGTGGTCGGGGGTGCCGAACCCGCCGGGGGTCGGCTGGAGCCAGATGCGACCCGTGGCGGCGTGATGGGCACGCGCGACGACATGGGTCGCGAGCCGGTACAGGGTGTCCCGCGACTCGGCGAAGGAGTCAGCGAGTGGGACGAGCGTCATACGTTCGGGAACCCGCCCTCGACCGACTCCATTCCGGTGTCACTCGGACGTGGGCCCACGGAAGTCGGGTGCCCGCTTCTCTCGGTGTGACGCGACGCCCTCGCGGACATCGGGACCGCTGAAGCCGTAGAACTCGAGCGCGAGCGATGCGTCGAACGCCGGACCGGCCGCGCGGTACCAGTGGTTGAGCGTGTGCTTGGTCCACCGGACCGCCGACGGCGAGACCGCCATGATCTGGTCGGCGACCTCGAGCGCCTTGTCGTGGACCTCGTCGTCGTCGACGCACAGCGACACGAGGCCGATGCGTTCGGCCTCCTCACCGGTCATCGGTTGGCAGGTCATCAGGTAGTACTTCGCCTTCGCCATGCCGACGAGCAGGGGCCAGCAGACCGCCGCGTGGTCGCCGGCGGCGACGCCCAGCCTCGTGTGCCCGTCGATGATCCTCGCGTTGCGGCCGACGATGGAGACGTCGGCGAGCACCCCTGCCACGAGCCCGGCGCCGACCGCCGGGCCGTGCATCGCCGACACGATCGGCTTCGAGCAGTTGATGACGTTCCACACCAGGTCGCGCGCCTCGCGCATCACCCGCGTCCGGACGGCGTAGTCCTCGATCATGCCCTCGATCAGGTCGAAGCTCCCGCCGGCCGAGAACCCCCGCCCGGCGCCCTGGAGGATCGCCACCTGCACCTCGGGATCCCGGTCGATCGTCAGCCAGACGTCGCCGATGTCGCGATGGGCATCGATGCCGACCGCGTTGAGACCCGGTGCGTTCATCGTGATCCGCAACACGCCGTCGGCGGGCCGGTCGTAGGCGAAGCTCGGGTGCCGGTCGGTGTAGTCGATGCTCATGTCAGTGCTCCTTCGATGATCCGTGCCAGTTCGATCGGTTGGTCGCCCTGGACGCTGTGGCCGGCGTCGACCTCGACGACGACGGCATCGGGCCGACGGCGCGCCAGCTCGGCCACGTCGTCGTCGCCGACGACCGACTGCTCGCGCATGCCGCGAACCAGCGTGACCGGTCCGTCGAACCGCTCGAGCACGTCCCACAGCACGGTGATGTCCGGCCGCTCGGCGACGTCGTCGGCGAACGCCGCGTAGTCGTCGCGCCGATGGCGCCAGACCCAGCTGCCGTCGTCGAGCTGCAGTGCGTTGTGCAGGATGCCACGCCGCAGCGAACTCTCGCTCCGGGTCGGGTTGAACTCGATCGTCCGGGCGAGCAGGTCGTCGAAGCTGTCGAACGTGGCCGGCCCGCGGACGAAGTCGTGGATCGCCTTGGCCTTCTCGCCGGTGACCCCCGGCGTGATGTCGACCAGCACGAGGCGCCGCACGAGATCGGGGCGAGCGTCGGCCAGCGCGATCGCGGTGAGGCCGCCGAGCGACATCCCGACCACGAGGTCGGCGTCCGGCGCCGCGGCGCCGATCACCACCGCGAGGTCGGCGGCGTTGGCGTGCGCGGAGGTCCCCGTGCCGGCGGCGGGGCTGTCGCTGTGCCCGTGGCCGGGGAGATCGGGTGCGAGGAGCGGCCGGCCGAGGGCGAGTGCGACGGTGTCCCAGGTGTGGGCGTTCTGAGCACCGCCGTGGATCATGACGATCTGCGGTGGCTCGTCGCCCCACACGAGCGCGCTGATCGTGCGGCCGTCCGGGACGGTCGTCGCGACCCGCCGGACCGTCGGTGGACCGGCGTAGGGCAGGCCCCACTCCGCCGCGTTCTCGTGGAAGAGACCGAACTCGTCGTACTCGATCGCCATCGGCCGTCTCCTCACTCGTGCGGATCGTCGCGCAGCTCGAGGACGGGGTGATGACACGCGACGACGTGCCCGAGCCCGATGCTGCGCAGCTCGGGTTCGACCGTACGACATTCGTCGGTCGCGGCCGGGCACCGGGTGTGGAACCGGCAGCCCGGCGGCGGCTCGATCGCCGACGGGAGCTCGCCCTCGATCACCTCCTCGTCGACCTCGGCGTGCGACCCGGGGATCGCCGCCATCAGCGCGCGGGTGTAGTGGTGCGAGGGCCGCCGGAAGAGGTCGTCGGCGTCGGCGACCTCGCACACCTTGCCCAGGTACAAGACCATCACGCGATCGGAGATGTTCTTCACGACCGACAGGTCGTGGCTGATGAACATCAGCGACACGTCGTAGCGGGCCTTCATGTCCTGGAGCAGGTTGATGATCTGCGCCTGCACCGACACGTCGAGCGCGGACACCGGTTCGTCGCAGATGATCACCTTCGGGTCGAGGACGAGCGCACGCGCGATCGAGATGCGCTGGCACTGGCCGCCGGAGAACTGGTGCGGCTTGCGGTCGCCGTAGCGCGGGTCGATGCCGACCGCCTCCATCAGCTCGTCGAGGCGCTCCTCGGTCCAGGTCCCGCGATCGCCCCAGACGCGGAGTCCCTCGCCGATGATCTGCCTGACCGTGCGGCGCGGGTTGAGCGACGAGATCGGGTCCTGGAAGATCATCTGGAGGTCGGGGCGGACGGCGCGGAGCTCCTCGGCCGACAGACCGGTGAGGTCGGTGCCGCGGAAGTCGACCGATCCCGACGTCGGCCGTGGCATCTGGATCACCGCGCGCGCGGTGGTCGACTTGCCGCAGCCCGATTCGCCGACGATGCCGAGCGTCTCGCCCTCGACGAGGTCGAAGCTGACGTCGGAGACGGCGTGCACCGTGCCGCCGGAGATCGGGAACTCGACGACCATGTGCTCGACGCGCACGAGGACGTCGTCGGTGTCGCGCAGGTGGGCGGTCCCGGATCCGGCCATCAGACGAGCACCCTCACACGAACTCCTCGTCCTCGACGGCGAGCGGCAGCCCGGCCGCCGTGACCCCGGCCCGCTCGTTGTCGGCCAGCGCCGCGCGACCCTCCTCGGTGCCGACCGGGAAGTAGCAGGCGAACCAGTGCCGGCCGGACGATTCGGTCAGCTCCGGCTCGTGATCGACGCACTCCGGTTGCGCGTGCCGGCACCGGGCAGCGAACGAACAGCCCCGGGGCGGATCGAGCAGATCGGGGGGACGGCCCGGGATCGGCTCCAGGCGAGTGTGGGACGGCATGTCGATGTCGGGAATCGACCGCATCAGCGCCTGGGTGTAGGGGTGCCGCATCCCGCCGAACAGCTCGGCGGCCGGGGCCAGCTCGACCAGACGACCGGCGTACATCACGCCGATCCGATCCGCCCGGCCCTCGGCGACGCCGAGGTCGTGGGTGATCAGGATCAGCGCCATGTCGTGCGATTCGCGCAACTCGTCGAGCAGGTCGAGGATCGTCTTCTGCACGGTCACGTCGAGCGCCGTCGTCGGCTCGTCGGCGATCAGGAGCCGCGGCTCACAGGCGAGGGCCATCGCGATCACGACCCGCTGACGCATGCCGCCCGACAGCTCGTGCGGGTACTGCCGCATCCGCCGCTCGGGCGACGGGATGTGCACCTGCCGGAGCAGATCGACCGCTCGCTCCTCGGCGTCGGCTCGGCTCGTCCTGAGGTGGTACCGCATGCCCTCGGTGAGCTGCGCGCCGATCCGCTTGACGGGGTTGAGCGACGTCATCGGGTCCTGGAAGACCATCGCCGCCTGGACGCCGAAGAAGTGCTTGCGGTCGGCCTTCGACAGCTGGTCGATGTCGCGGCCGGCGATGCGGATCGTGCCCGTGCGCGTGCCGTTCGCGGCGAGCAGGTCGATCAGCGCCCGCGAGAACACCGACTTGCCCGACCCGGACTCCCCGACGATCGCGATCGACTCCCGCTCGGCGAGCTGCAACGAGACGCCGTCGACCGCGGTGATCGGGCCGGCCGGCGTGTCGAACACCACGCGCAGGTCGCGCACGTCGAGCATCGGTGCCGCCACGTCACTCACAGACCGCCCTCCCTGATGTCGAAGCGCTTGAGCAACCGGTCGCCGACGAAGTTGAGCGCCAGCACGGTCAGGAACAGGACGGCTGCCGGGGCGTACACGACGTGCGGTGCGTCCTGGAAGCTGTCGCGGCCTGCCGCGATGATCGACCCCCAGGTGTAGTCGGGCGGCGGGACGCTCAACCCCAGGAACGACAGCGCTCCCTCGGCGACGAGCACGATGCCGGTCGTCAGGAACGCGAACGACACCATCGTCGGCATCACGTTGGGCGCGACCTCACGGAACAGGATCGAGCGGCGTCGGGCGCCGAGCACCTCCGCGGCCTCGACGAAGTCCCGGCCCGCCACCTGCAGGGTCGAGGCCCGCACGATGCGGGCGAGCGCGGGGATCGACAGGAGGCTGACGGCGAAGATCACGTTCCAGATCGACCGTCCGCGCACCGTGACGATGAAGATCACGAGCAGCAACGCCGGGACCGAGAGCGTGACGTTGATGATCAGCCGGATGACCGAGTCGAGCCAGCCCGTGAAGTAGCCGGCGAGGAGGCCGAGCGTTCCCCCGACCACCATCCCGATGAACGTGACGGCGAGGGCGATCGCGAGCGAGATCCGTCCGCCGACGATCGTGCGCGCGAAGACGTCCTGGCCGAAGCTGTCGTTGCCGAACCAGTGGCTCCGGCTCGGACCGGCGTTGATCAGGGCGGCGTCCCACTCGTCCGAACCGCCGACGAGCGGGTTCCACTCGCCGAGCACGACGAACACGCCGAGCACGACGAGCCATGCGACCGACGACCAGAACACCCACGACGTGGCGCGCCGCGGCGCGAGGCGGTCGGCGTCGCGCGTCTGGGTGGCGAGCTCGGTCGCGACGTTGGTCATGCGGTCGCGGTCGCTTTCACGCGCGGGTCGACGGCCGTGTAGAGCATGTCGATCACGAGGTTGGTCAGCACGAAGATGACGGCGACGAGGGCGACGATCGTCTGGACGGCGAAGAACTCCTGACGGTACACCGCTTCGATGAGGTAGCTCCCCATGCCGTCGAAGTCGTAGATGAACTCCACGACGATCGCCCCGTTGACGAGCTGGGCGATGTTGAGGCCGAGCACGGTCATCAGGGTGACCGTCGACGGACGCAGGACGTGCCGGAAGAGGATGTGGGTGTCGGACATCCCCTTCGCCTTGGCGACCGACACGTAGTCCTGCTGGAGGTTCTGCAGCATGTCGGCTCGCAGCAGCCGGAGGTAGATCGGTGCGGCGGCGAGCCCCAGGACGAGGGCCGGCAGCCAGACCGACGCGAGATGGGCCCCGACGCCCTCGCTCCACGGCGCGTAGCCGGTGAGCTGGTAGAGGTCGCGCTTGACCGCGAACTCGTAGCGCAGGGCCTCGCCGACCACGAACACCGGGATCGACAACAGGACGAAGGCGAAGAAGTTGATCGCGGTGTCGCCGGCCGAACCGCCGCGGATGACGTTGAAGATCAGCGACGGCAGCGCGATCGCGACGACGACGATCGAGACGACCGCCCAGCCGAGGGAGATCCCGAGCGCCAGCATCGCGACGAGGACGATCGGGAGCACCCACACCGGGATGCCTCGCGAGCGGCGACCGGCCTGGTAGGCCGCCCAGATCCCGAGCGGCACGGCGATCGCGAGCGCGATCAGCTGGCTGTAGACGAACAGCCACGCCGTGCGCGGCAGCCGTTGCTCGATCGTGGTGCTGAGCGGCTCCTGGTTCCGGTAGAAGGCGTAGCCGAGGTCCTGGTCGACCACGATGCTCTGCGCCCACGACAGGTACTGCTGCACCACCGGGTCGTCGAGGCCCTGCTCCTCGATGCACGCGGCGACGGCCTCCTCGGTCGCCGCGGTCCCCAGCGCGATCTCACACGGTTCGCCCGGCACCTGTCGCAACAGGACCGACGTGCCGAACGTGACCAGGATGATCACGAGGACCGCACCGCCGAGGCGCTGGAGCGCGAAGCGCCAACCACCGGTCGCGACGACCCACGCGACCAGCGCCGCGAGGACGACCAGGATCAGGACGAGCAGCATCGGTCCGCTCGATCAGCCGTCGATCCAGGCCTCCTGGAGGAACACCCGGCCCACGAGGGCACCCTGCACGGGCGTGCCCGACTCGAGCGTCATGGTCTGCACACCGTGCACGCCCTCGCGGTACGGGTTCTGCCAGTCGACGGTGTTCAGCCAGATGTTGTAGACCTCTGCCGCGAACTCCCGGTTGATCTCCTGGGCGAGCCGATCGAGCTCGGCGAGGTCGTCGGTCGCCCACACCTCGAACAGCAGCTCGTCGATCTCGGGATCCTGGATGCGGCCGAAGTTGAGAGCGAGACCCGCTGCGTGCCGGCTGTGCCACCAGACGAACTCCAGCCCCGGGTTGCCCTGACCGTGGTTGCGCCACAGGAACACCTCGAAGTTGCCGCTGATCGCGCGGCCGACGAGCTCGGACTGCTCGAACTGGTCGATCGCGACCTCGAGGCCGCAGTTCGTCGACCACTGCTCCTGGAAGAACTGGGCGGTGAGCAGGTTCGACGGCACGTTGGTCGTGCCGTAGTTGATCACCTCGGGTCGACCGATCTCGTCGAGGATCCGGTTCCCCTCGTCGGGGTCGAACTGCGGGAACCCCGGGTCGGCGACGAACCCGGACGCGCCTTCGGCGAACGGTCCGTCGATCAGCCGGTCGCCGGGTGACCGGAACGCGATGTACTGCTCGCGATCGGTGCAGTGCGCGAGCGCCCGGCGGACCTGGGGATCGTCGAAGGGTGGCTTGGAGTTGTTGAGCAGCAGGTAGCCGATCTCCCGATCGGGGCCGACCCGCGCCAGCCCGTTGCCCTCGTCGACCCAGGTCGTCTCCCAGAACTCCTTGTTCTCGGCGAAGCTGTCCATGTTGACGTCGGCGTCGCCGGCCTCCATCGTCGCCCGGCGGGTGCTGACGTCGGGGATCGGCCGGAAGTCGATCCCGTCGAGGTACGGCAACTGCTCACCGTCGGCGTCGGTCCGCCAGTAGTCGGGGTTGGCGCGCACGCGTGTCACCTCGCCCCGCACCCACTCCTCCATCACGAACGGGCCGGTCGCGATCGGGACCGCACCGGTGCGGTCGGGATCGTCCCAGAACGACGGTGCGAGCACCCACCCGGTCCGGGCGGCGAGGTTGTTGCCGAACGTGGCGAACGGCTTGTCGAAGGTGACCTGCACGGTCATGTCGTCGAGCAGCACGATCGACTCGTCGGGCGGACCGGCGAGGTCGGTGAAGACCTGCGCCTGGAGCAGCCCGCGCGAGTACTCGACGAAGTTGCGCCGGAGGGCCTCGCCGTCGACGGGGGTGCCGTCGTGGAACGTGACGCCCTCGCGCATCGTGAACGTCCACTGGCTGAAGTCGTCGTCGACCTCGAACGATTCGACGAGGAACGGTTCGAGCTGCTGGTCGGCGTTGACGACGAGGATCGTGTCGGCGACCGCGTTCATGACGTTGATGCACGACGTGACGCACGTGGCGCCGGGGATGTCCCAGGTGTCGGTCTCTGCCTCGAGCAGCATCGTCAGGACACCGCCGCGGGCCACCTCCGCGACCGGCTCCTCCTCCGGGACCTCGTCGGCCAGCTCGCTGCC
>CBFCWS010000054.1:0-11844 GCA_965601765.1 uncultured Ilumatobacter sp.
CCGCGATCTGGCGAATACGGTGGCTCCGGTGGAGCACGACCCGTGGCGCCTCGACGACTTCGAGCGATCGCTCTCATCGCTCGCCGAGCGGTCGGTGCGCGCCTACCTGACCGATCTGAGGTTGTTCGTCGAGTGGGTCGCCCGCTCGAAGGTCGAGGGTCCCCACGCCGTGACGCAGCGCCACGTGCGTCGCTACGTGGCCGCCCTGTCGACGCGCGAGTTCGCGCGGCGAACGATCGCCAGGAAGGCGGCGGCGTTGCGGCGCTACTTCGGCTGGGCGTCGCTCGAAGGCATCGTCGACACCGACCCCACCCATGGCTTGCAGGTCTCGGCCGGGCCGGGCCGCCTGCCACGGGTGCTCAGCCGCAACGAGCTCGATCATCTGCTCGACGGTCCGCTCCCCGACGAGCCCGAGTGGCGGCGTCATCGCGACGACGCCGTGCTCGAGATCCTCTACGGCTCCGGCGTGCGGGTGTCGGAGTTGTGCTCGCTGACGATCGGCGACGTCGATCTCGCCGCCCGCGCCCTCACCGTGTGGGGCAAGGGCGACAAGCAGCGCCGCGTCCCGCTCTCCGATCCCGCCGCCGGCGCGCTGGCGTCGTGGTTGGCCATCCGCGGCGACGTGCTCGCCGAGGAGACGGCGACCATCGTGTTCGGCAACGAGCGGGGGCGTCCGATGACGCCCCGCGACGTCCGACGGGTGATCGACCGACGGTCGGCCGCCCCCACCCATCCCCATGCCCTCCGACACAGCTTCGCGACGCACCTCCTCGACGGCGGCGCCGATCTGCGGGCCGTCCAGGAGCTCCTCGGACACGCCGACGTCGCGACCACCCAGCGGTACACCCACGTCAGTCGCGAGCGCCTCAAGTCGGCCTACGAGTCCAGCCACCCCCGGGCATGACGACGATCTCGGGCGATCCGGATCTCGATCTGCACTGGCATCGCTGGCTCCAGCGGCGGCAACCGTCGGCGCGCGACCACCTCATCGTGCACTACTCGCCGCTGGTCAAGTTCGTCGCCGGCCGGGTCGGGGCGGGGCTCCCCTCGAGCGTCGATCCCGGCGACCTGGTCTCGTCGGGTGTGTTCGGACTGATCGATGCGATCGATCGCTTCGAGCCCGGGCGCGGGGTCAAGTTCGAGACCTTCGCCACCCCCCGGATCCGGGGTGCGATCTACGACTCGCTCCGCGACCTCGACTGGGTGCCGAGGTCGGTGCGGACCCGGGCCCGACAGGTCGAACGCGCGATCTCGGTCCTCGAGCACCGGCTCGGACGCGAGGCGAGCGATGCGGAGCTCGCCACCGAGTTGCAGATCGGCGAGGAGGAGCTCGCCCGGTGGTTGGCGTCGATCGCCACCACGACCGTCGGACCGCTCGACCGAGCGATCGCGAGCGGTCACGAACCCGCGGCGGTCGACAGCGACGGGCTCCGGCACCCGGTCGCCGTGGTCGAGGACCGCGAGCTGCGGGCTGCGATGCGCGACGAGCTCCGCAGGTTGCCGGATCGCGAGAAGCTCACCCTGGCGCTCTACTACGACGAAGGCTTCACCCTCGCCGAGATCGGCGAGGTCCTGGGCGTGACCGAGTCGCGGGTCAGCCAGATCCACACCAAGGCGGTGCTCCACCTCCGCGCCCGACTCTCGGCCAGCGGCGTGGCCTGACCCACCGGTCACGACCTCTCCGGCCCGACAACCTCACCAGAGAGGCGGTGCGAGGTGCTCGCGCTGCTGATCGTGGCACTGCTCACGGCGCCCTCGTCCCAGTGCTGGCGGCCACCGGTCGACGCACCGATCGTCGATCCGTATCGCGAACCGGGCTGTCGCTGGTGTCCGGGGAACCGCGGCGTCACGTACGGCCCGGCGCCCGGCTCGCCGGTTCGCGCCGTCGCGTCCGGCGTCGTCAGCTTCGCCGGAACGGTGGCCGGGACGCGCTACGTCGTCGTCGCCTTGCCCGACGGCCGGCGCGTCACGTATGGCGACCTCGCATCGAGCGGTCTGACCGTCGGGCGTGCCGTGGTGGCGGGCCAGGTGATCGGTCGCTCGTCGGCCGTGCTCCACCTCGGACTGCGGATCGGCGATCGCTACGTCGATCCGACCCCGCTGATCGGCGGTTGGGTCGGCCGACCGCGGCTGATCCCCGCCGACGGAGGGCCCCCACGCCCGGCGCCTCCACCCCGGCTCCGGTGCGGGGTCGAACCCACATCGCCGCTGCGCCCGCCGATACGGCGGTGAGGCACTGCGCCGCCCCAGGCGCCGGCCACAGGCGCCGGCCACAGGCGAAGCCCGCATCGGGGCCGCCGGGGGAGGGGATCCGTGACGGATCGTGGGGAGGCGCCGATAACATCACCGGGCGGTTCGCCGTCCGGCAACCGTTCCGTAGCCGATCAGATCCACCCATCCGCACTGCGGTCGCCGCGAGCGCCGCGGATGGGTTCGAGAACCGCACGAGGAGACTCCCATGGCCGTCATCAGCATGCGTCAGATGCTGGAAGCCGGTGTCCACTTCGGACACCAGACCCGTCGCTGGAACCCGAAGATGAAGCGCTTCATCTTCGGCGAGCGCAACGGGATCTACATCATCGATCTCGAGCAGACGCTCAGCCGTGTCGAGACGGCGTACGGGTTCGTCCGGGACCTGGTCGCCGGTGGGGGCTCGATCCTCTTCGTCGGCACGAAGAAGCAGGCACAGGATCCCGTCGCCAGCTTCGCCACCAAGGTCGGCATGCCCTACGTGAACGAGCGTTGGCTCGGCGGCATGCTGACCAACTTCGAGACGATCTCCAAGCGCGTCAACAAGATGCTCGACTACGAGCGGATGAAGGCCTCCGGCGAGTTCGACGCGATGATCAAGAAGGAAGCGCTCCTCCTCGATCGCGAGCTCACCAAGTTGCAGCGCAACCTCGGCGGGCTGCGCGACATGAAGCAGCTCCCCGATGCGGTCTTCGTGATCGACACCAAGAAGGAGCACATCGCCGTCACCGAGGCGAACAAGCTCGGCATCCCCGTCGTCGCGGTCGTCGACACCAACGTCGACCCGGACGTCATCCAGTACCCGATCCCCGGCAACGACGACGCCATCCGGGCGAACAGCCTGCTCGTCGAGGTCATCGCCGCTGCGGTCGAAGAGGGTCGGTACATCGCATCGCGCCGGCCGACCGTCGCAACGGAGGTCGATGAGGCGCCGGCGGCGCCGGTCCGCACGGCAGAGGAGGAAGCCGCATTCGCCCAGGCGCAGGCCGAGGCCCGCGCCGCCGCTGCCAGGGCGCAGGCCGAGCGGGAGCAGCGCCTCGCCACATCGAGGAAGAAGGCTCCCGCGGAGCCGACCCCTGCAGCGCCGAGCGAGCCCGCCGGCGAGGCGCCGACGACCGATAGCGCCGAGGCCGCGACGTCCGATCCGGCCCCGGCGCCGGTGCGCAGTGGCTCGGTTCCGCCGCCATCTGCTCCGGCCGCCAGCGAGGCTCCCGCCGCCGACGCCGATTCGGAGGTTCCCGCCGCCGACGTCGATTCGGAGGTTCCCGCCGCCGCGGCCGACGTCGATTCGGAGGCTCCCGCTGCCGCGACCGCTCCCGGGGTCGGCGCGCCCGCCGAGTCCGATACCGCGACCGACGCCCCGGCCGAGCGCGACGCTCCGACCGCCGACTGAACCCACCGCACGGACGAAGGATCACCCCCTATGGCATTCACCGCACGCGACGTCAAGGCCCTGCGCGAGGCAACCGGCGCCGGGATGATGGACTGCAAGAAGGCGCTCGAGGAGTCCGACGGCGACCTCGACGCCGCCAAGCAGCTCCTGCGCGAGAAGGGCTTGGCCGCCAGCGCCAAGCGCGACGACCGCGACAACGACCAGGGTCTGGTCGCCATCGAGGTCGACGGCAACGTCGGCGCGATGGTGCAGCTCAAGAGCGAGACCGACTTCGTCGCCGGTTCCGACCAGTTCAAGGACGAGGCCACGGCGCTCGTCGAGCTGGTCGTCGCCGAGGGTGCCGATGCGGTCTCGAAGCGTGATGCCCAGCTCGAGGCGCTCAAGATCACGCTCAAGGAGAAGATCGAGCTCGGCGAGGTCGTCTACTTCGCCGCCGCCGAGGGCAACGTGATCGGCCACTACGAGCACATCCAGGGTGGGCGGGGCGTCAACGGCGTGCTCGTCGAGCTCAGCGGCGCCACCGACGAGCTGGCACACGACATCGCCGTGCACATCGCCTTCGCCCGCCCGACCTACCTCAGCCGCGACGAGGTGCCGGCCGAGGTCGTCGAAGCCGAGCGCGCCACGCTCACCACGCTGACGGTCAACGAGGGCAAGCCCGAGCAGGCGGTGCCGAAGATCGTCGAGGGTCGCCTCAACGGCTTCTTCAAGGACGTGTGCCTGCTCGAGCAGCCCTACGCGAAGGACGACAAGCAGTCGGTGGAGCAGATCCTCGACGGCGCCACCGTCGTCCGGTTCGCCCAGGTCGAGATCGGCTGACGTCCGGGCGACCCGCCCGCGTGCCGGCAAACGCTTCTCGTGATGGTCACGTGACGGCGAGGGCGATGACGGCGGTGCCGTTGATCACCATGTGGGCGATGATCGGGGCGAGCAGGCGGTTGCCGGTCCAGTGGGCCGCCAGGTTGAACGCGAGGCCGAGCGTGAAGATCGTCGCCGAGAGGCTGACGACCGCCGTGCCGGTGCTCGCCGCCGTCAGGTGCGGCAAGGTGAAGACCGCCGTCGTGATCAAGGTCGAACGGACGACCGACCGACCTCGCTTCAACAGGCTCCGGTAGAGCAGCCCACGGAAGAACAGCTCCTCGATGACGGGCGTCACGAGCGCGATCGCGAACGCGAACACGACGATCTCCCCGGTCGATCCGAGGCTGTCGACGGGCACGTTGCTCGTCGCTTCCTCGGCGCCGAGGAGTGCATCGATCCCGAGCCCGACGCTGCCGGCGGCGATCAGGCCGACGATGCCCGCACCGAGCCCGATCGCGACGTCGAGCCCCTTCCCGGTCAGCCCGTAGTCGGCCGCGAGCCGGCCGATGCCCTTGCGGCGGCTGGCGATCCACGGCACGCCGGCGAAACCGAGCACGTTCGGCACCAGGAGCACCGCGATCAGGTACGGGTCGTCGGTGAGCTCGTCGGGATCGACCCCGGCGGCGACCGCGATCACTCCGGCGATCAAGCTCGCCGCGAGCACGACGAGAGCCCCCCAGCCGACGTCGCCGAGCCCCCAGCGGGTCCGGCGCCAGGGCTCGCCCGCCTGGGGTGGATACCACCAGAGGTCGGATGCCAGCCACCAGCCGGGAGCGGGCGGGGTGGTCGACAGGTAGGTGCGGCCGTCGGACGCGAGGTAGGAGCCGGCCGGGTCGGCGTCGGGCATCGGCGGGGGAGGCAGCTCGCGCACGGCGGACGTCGACGGCCGGTCGGGGGAGCTCGGCGGCGGCCACGGCGTGTCGGACACGCATCCAATCTACGAGCCGACCGGGCGAGGAGCGCCGTCGTGACCTCACGTGCCACACTGAGGCACCGTGAGCTCCGCATCGAACTCGACCACACCTCGATGGCGCCGCATCGTCTTCAAGCCTTCGGGTGAGGCACTCGCCGGCCCGTCCGGACGAGGCCTCGACGGCGCGACGCTCAAGCACACCGCGAACGAGATCATCGATCTTCGCCAGGACCTCGGCGTCGACGTCGCCGTCGTCGTCGGCGGCGGCAACTTCTGGCGTGGGCGCACGGGGGCGATGGAGGGCATGGACGCGACCCAGAGCGACCACATCGGCATGCTCGGGACGGTGATGAACGCCCTGGCGCTCCAAGACGCCCTCGAGCGCGAAGGCCAGCCGACCCGGGTCCAGTCGGCGATCGAGATGCCTCGCATCGCCGAGCCCTACATCCGGCGTCGCGCCGTGCGCCACCTGGAGAAGGGGCGCGTCGTCATCTTCGCCGCGGGGACGGGCAACCCGTTCTTCACGACCGACACCGCGGCTGCGCTCCGTGCCGCCGAGATCGAGGCCGGCGCGCTGCTCAAGGGCACCCATTCGGGCGTCGACGGCGTCTACGACGCCGACCCGCGCACGAACCGCGACGCCAAGAAGTACGACTCGATCGGCTACATGGAGGTCATGACGAAGGATCTCAAGGTCATGGACGCGACCGCCATCGCCTTCTGTCGCGACAACGACATCCCGATCGTCGTGTTCGACATGTCGACCCAGGGAGCCCTGCGCAGCATCCTCACCGGCAGCCACGTCGGCACGATCGTGATGTGACGCGGGCGCGCGGATCCGCGGCGCCGGCGCCACGCTCTGGCAGCATGACGCCGAGAACACCACCGAGGGACGTCCCGTCAGGAGGACCCACGTGAACGCAATCGTCGCTGCCCTGTTCGCCGCCGCCGACGACGCCGCCGGCGCCGGTCTCGCGCTCGTCGTCGTCGTGCTCATGTTGGCCTGGTTCCTGCTGGTCGTCGCCGGGTACTGGAAGACCTTCGAGAAGGCGGGCGAGCCGGGCTGGAAGGCGATCATCCCGATCTACAACGTCTACGTGCTGCTCCGCATCGTCGGTCGCCCCGGTTGGTGGCTCATCCTGATGCTGGTCCCGTTCGTCAACATCGTGATCGCGGTCATCGTCGCCAACGACCTGTCGGCGAGCTTCGGCAAGGGCTTGGGCTTCACCATCGGGCTGGTGCTGCTCACGCCGATCTTCGCGATCATCCTCGGCTTCGGCGACGCCCGGTACCTCGGACCAGGTGGGCCATCGGCCGGACCGGCACCGGGCGCTCCGATCCCGCCACCGGCGAGCGGGGCGTCGATGCCGCCCCCGCCACCCCCGCCGCCGGCGGGGTGATCACCGGGGCGGCGACGATCCGATCGTGCATCCCCAGCAAGGACGCGGTCGCAGCGTTACCCTGGTCGTCGTGATCGAGGAAACGATGCTGGAATCCATGGAGCGAATGGATCATGCGGTCGAGCACGTGCAGAACCAGTTCGCCACCGTCCGGACCGGCCGTGCTGCGCCAGCGCTCGTCGAGCGGCTGACCGTCGAGTACTACGGGGCTCCCGTGCCGCTCCAGCAGCTGGCGGCGATCCAGGTGCCCGAGGCGCGCATGCTCTCGATCAAGCCCCACGACCGGGGTTCGCTCCAGGCGATCGAGACGGCGATCCGCAACAGCGACCTCGGTGTGGCACCGAACAACGACGGCGTCGTCATCCGGCTCAACTTCCCGGCCCTGACCGAGGAGCGCCGCCGCGACTACGTGAAGGTGGTCAGGCACATGGCGGAGGAGGGCCGCATCGCCGTCCGCAACATCCGCCGCGACGCCCGCAAGACCATGGAGAGTTTCGAGCGCGACCACGAGATCTCCGAAGACGATCTCGAGCGGGCCGAGAAGGAGCTCGAGAAGGTGACAGCCGATCACGTCGCCCGCATCGATGCTGCGCTCGGTCGGAAAGAGGAAGAGCTGCTCGAGGTGTGAAGACACGCATCGCAGTCACGAGGGGAACATCACGATGAGTGACGACATCTGGCGGGATCGCCGGGACGAGGACGACTTTCGCGAGTTCGGTTCGCTGTTCGACGACGCCGAGCCGACCCGCAACCTTCCCGGGGTCGACGACGGCGAGCCGGCCGACGCATCCGGCGATGCGGTCGGCGAGCCCGGCGACGCGGTCGGCGAGCCCGGCGACGAGGTCATCAGCTTCGGCGAGTCCGACACGGGCTCCCTGCCGCACTGGACCGAGCCGCCCACCGGTGACATCCCGCGCCTCGAGCCGAGCGAGACCGGGGCGCCCGCCGCCGATGACGACGAGGGCCTCGACGTCTGGTCGTCGTTCTCCTCCGATGCGCCCGTGTGGAAGGACGATCTCGACGAACGCGGCGAGGCGGGTGGCCAGGTCGACGACCAGGTGACCGAACCCCACCGCCCGGTGTCGGGCTCACAGCCGAAGGTGTCGGCGTCGCCCGAGTCGGCGCCCGGCGGATCCGGAGGGGGTCCCCGTCCCGATCGGACGACGGGCAACGTGCGTCGCGTGACCGGCGAGTCCGCCGTCACCGAACGCGAGCCCAGCCGCATCACGATCGGAACCGATCCGTCGGGGATGCCGCGGCACCGCGAGGTCGAGAGCCGCGGCCGGTCGGGCCGTGGGCGTCCACCGGGTCCCGGCCGCGCGCCCCGTCTTCCCGGCGCGCCGCCGCCCGGTGGGGTCGGCGGTCGCGACATGCCGATCGCGGTCGTCGTCGGGTTGGTCCTGGCCGCAGCGTTCATCGGCGTGCTCATCCTCGGTGCGCTGGCGACCGCGGTCCTGGTCACGATCGTGCTCGGGCTCGCCGCCGTCGAGTTCTACGACAAGGTGACGGAGAAGGGGTACCGGCCGGCCGTCGTCCCCGGCATCATCGCCTGCGTCGCCGGACCGGTCGCGGCCTACTGGCTGGGCTCCGACACGCTCGCGTTGACCATGTCGTTCGCCTTCATGGCGATCGCGGGCAGCTTCATCGGGGCCCGGTCGGTCGAAGCCGGTCCGCTCCCCAACGTCTCGATCACGACCCTGGCCATCGTGTGGATCGGTCTGCTCGGATCGTTCGCGATGCTCATCCTGCGGTTCTCGACGCGGGCGATCTCCGACATCCCCGACCTGCAGGCGCTGGCCGAGAACCGCGGCACCGACACGCTGTTCCTGCTCGCCCTCGGCGTCGTCGCGAACGACATCGGGGCGCTGTTCATCGGGTCAGCGGTCGGCAAGACGCCGCTGCGCTCGTGGATCAGCCCGAACAAGACCGTCGAGGGCCTCACCGGTGGGGCGTTGTTCACCATCCTCGCCCTGCAGTTCGTCGGGCTCACCGACCGCAGCACGACCTGGAGCTCCCCGTGGCATCTCCTCGCGCTCGGCGGGGTGATCGCCGTGATGGCGCCGCTGGGCGACCTCGTCGAGTCGATGTTCAAGCGCAACCTCGACATCAAGGACTTCGGCTCGATCGTCCGCGGCCACGGTGGCGTCCTCGACCGCTTCGACGGGTTCTTGTTCGTGCTCCCGGCGGTGTACTACCTGACCCTCGTCCTCGAGCCCTGGACCGAGTTCACCCCGACCTGAGCGGGCCAGCGCCGACTCGGCAGGCAGCACGACGAGATGTCCGCGATACGGGTGGCGCTGGCCGGGTCGACCGGGTCGATCGGCACCCAGGCGCTCGAGGTCATCGCCGCCGAGCCGGAGCGCTACGAGGTCGTCGGGCTGGCCGCCGGGCGAGGTGGCGAGGTGCTGGAGGAACAGATCCGGCGGTGGCGACCCGAGGTGGTCGCGATCGCGGATCCCGACGCCCGGCACCGCATCGCAGCACTCCACGACGGCGTCGACGTCGTCGCTGATCCCGCCGACATCGTCGAGCCCGCCGATGTCGTCGTCAACGGCGTCGTGGGGTTCGCGGGGCTCGGGGTCACGATCGCGACGCTCGCAGCCGGGAAGCGGCTCGGGCTCGCCAACAAGGAGAGCCTGATCGCGGCCGGCCCGGTCGTGCAGCCGCTGCGCCAGACCCGGGGTGCCGAGCTGATCCCGGTCGACAGCGAGCACTGCGCGATCCACCAGTGCCTGCGGTCGTCCTACGGGTTCGATGCGACGGCGACGCCGGAACTCGCGCGCATCGTGCTCACCGCGAGCGGCGGCCCGTTCCGCGGACGGTCGGCAGCCGAGCTGGCGACGGTCACCGTCGAGCAGGCGCTCGATCATCCCACGTGGTCGATGGGGCCCAAGATCACGATCGACTCCTCCACGCTCATGAACAAGGGGCTCGAGGTGATCGAGGCGCACGAGCTGTTCGCCGTCGACTACGACCGCATCGAGGTCGTGGTGCACCCCCAGTCGATCGTGCACTCCATGGCCGAGTTCACCGACGGCTCGACCATCGCCCAGCTCTCGATGCCCGACATGCGGCTGCCGATCGGCTACGCCCTGGCCTGGCCACGGCGGACGGCGACGCCGTTCGGACGCATCGACTGGACCGAGGTCGGCCGGCTCGACTTCCACCCACCGGATCGGACCACGTTCCGATGTCTCGATCTCGCCTATGCGGCCGGTCGTGCGGGTGGTTCGGCCCCCGCGTGGCTGAGCGCCGCCAACGAGGTGGCCGTCGACGCATTCCTTGAAGGCGAGCTGAGATGGCCGCAGATCGCCGATGTGGTGGCGGCGGTCCTCGACGAGCATGACGGATCGGTACCGGGTACCGTTGGCGACGTCGTCGAGGCCGACGCCGTCGCCCGGGAGCGGGCACGATCGGTCGTCGGCGTCCTGACCAGCCCATGAGCATCGACCAACTCCCGCCGCCGCCGCCGATCCCTGATCGCGAGCAGACGGGGTCGGGCGGGCACGGCCGCTTCACGAGCGAGGTGATGGCCGGCGGCGCCGTCGTCGAGCAACCCGACGACGAGCTCGTCGGCGGATGGCGGGGAGCGCTGGGCGTCCTGGCGGTCGTCTCGCTGATCGGCGTGCTCGGGCTGTTCAGCGTGTGGTGGCTGGTGTTCGTGGTCGGCGTCCTGTTCGCCGTGTTCCTCCACGAGCTCGGTCACTTCATGACAGCTCGGTGGACCGGGATGAAGGCCACCCAGTTCTTCATCGGGTTCGGGCCGCGGGTGTGGAGCTTCCGCCGGGGCGAGACCGAGTACGGGATCCGCGTCCTGCCACTCGGCGCCTTCGTTCGCATCGTCGGGATGAACCAGATGGACGACGTCGACCCCGCCGACGAGGATCGCACCTACCGCTCGAAGAGCTTCCCGCGCAGGATGCTCGTGATCTCGGCCGGATCGATCATGCACATGCTGCTGGCGATCGTCCTGCTGTTCACCGTGTACGTCGTCGACGGCGAGACCGTGCAGGTCGACGGCGCCGAGATCTCCGTCGTCGAGTCGACCGGCCCGGCGGCCGTCGCCGGTCTGCAACCCGGCGACGTGGTCCTGGCGGTCGACGGCCAGACGGTCGATGACCCGTCGGATCTCGGCCGGATCGTCCAGTCGAACGAGCCGGCCGACACGCTCCCCTTCGTCCTCCTGCGCGACGGCGAGGAGATCACCGTCGCGGTCTCGCTGGGCGCCAACATCGACGAATCGTCACCCCTGTTCGGCAAGCCGTACATCGGCGTCGCGAGCGGTTCGGTCTTCGAGACGATCGACCACTCCGTCCCCGCCGCCGCCGGCAACGCCGTGATCGACATCGTCCCGACCTCGTGGGAGATGACCAAGGGCGTCGTCAAGGTGCTCAACCCGGTCAACATCGTCACCCACCTCGCCGGGACGAACGACGACATCGAGACCCGGCCGACGACCCTGGTCGGCGTGACCGGGCTCTCCGACGATGTCGGCGACTCGCAGGGCCTGATCGGGATCCTGTTCCTCCTCGCCGTGCTCAACGTGTTCATCGGCGTGTTCAACATGTTCCCGCTGCTGCCGCTCGACGGCGGCCATGCGGCGATCGCCGTGTACGAACGCATCCGCGAGGGCCGCAGCGGCACGCGGTACTACGCGGACGTGGCGAAGTTGATGCCGTTCGCGATGGCCGTGATCACGGCGTTGCTGTTCCTGTTCATGTCGGGGCTCTACCTCGACATCACCACCCCTCTCGGCTGAGCTGCGGCCGGGGCGGCCGATCGCTGCGTTCCGTCTCACCGCTCGTTGCCGTGAGGCAACTCGGGTTCGCCGCGCCTTGCGCTCGACCGCCCCGGCCGCCGCTCAGGTGTCGTTGTCGCAGCCGCTCGGCTCGCTGTCGATCGCGGCGCGCTTGGCGGCGGGTTCCGTCTCACCGCGGGTGCGGCAGGGTGGGGTGTTCACCGGACGGTTGCGGCGGGGTCACGCGGGGCGTTCCGGGCACGGGTAGCGTCCAGTCCGATGGATGTGA
>CBFCWS010000055.1:0-11841 GCA_965601765.1 uncultured Ilumatobacter sp.
GACGACTACGAGGTCCTCCACCTCCTCTCACAGCAGCCCGATCGCCGGATGCGCGTCGGTGAGCTGGCCGACACGATGCTGTCGAGCCGGACGCGGTTGTCGCAGCGGCTCGACCGACTCACCGACCGTGGCTGGATCGAGCGGGTGCGGTGCCCCGAGGACGGCCGGGCGATCAACGTCGTGCTCACCCGAGCCGGTTACCAGTTCCTCGTCGAGCTCGCACCGCGCCACCTCGCCCACGTTCGCCGGCACGTCTTCGACCACCTCGACACCTCCGACGTCGAAGCCCTCGGTCGGAGCCTCGGCAAGCTGGCCGAGCACCTCCACGACATCCGCCGGACATCTGGGGCCTGACCCCAACTGTCTGCGACAGTCGGGGTCAGGCCCCAGATATCGTGTCACGGGGTGAGGGCGGCGCGGAGGAACGATCGGAGCTCGTCGCGGAGGCGGCGCAGCCCGGCGGGGGTCGCCCCCCAACCGACCGCTCGCAACGCCTCCGGTTCGGTGGCGATGCCGGTGACGGTCGCGTAGGCCAGCGCAGCGACCAGGCCGGGATCGCCGCGCCGGAGGCGGCCCGCGGTCATCTCGGCATCGAGGTACGCCACACCGCGATCGACGAGCGGCTGGACGTGGTGGCGAAGCCGCTCCGCGTGCGCGTCCGGGAGCCTGCTGACCTCGCGGACGAGGCCGAGCAGCGCCGGCCGGCGCACCGCCGGCCGGAACACCGAGCGGACGACGGCGTCGACGCGTTCCAAGGGATCGTCCGGGGCCGACCGGACGGCCGCCTCGACGACGATCGCCAGCTCACCGGCGACGGTCTCGAGCACGGCATCGACGAGGTCGTCCTTGGAGGCGAACCAGTAGAGGACGGTCTGCTTGCGAACCCCGACCGCCCGGGCGATCTCGTCGAGCGACACGGCGTCGACCCCCCGGCTGCCGAAGTGGTCGACGGCGGCGTCGAGGATGCGCTGGCGGGTCGGCGTCTCGGGCATTGTGTCGCTCTCTACCATTTGGTAGACATGACCCATTGTGATCGCCGAGGGGCTCGCTGGCAAGCGCATCGTCATCACCGGCTCGACCGGGTTCGTGGGCACCGCACTCGTCGAGCGCCTCCTGCGCAGCGTCCCCGGGTGCGAGCTCGTGCTCCTCGTCCGCGACGGCAAGCGGACGCCCGCGGCGAGACGGGTGCAGCGCGAGCTCCTGCGCAACGACGCGTTCGATCGCCTGCGGGAGCAGCACGACGGACCGGACCCGGCCGAGACGTTCGCCGAGATGACCGAGCGACGCATCACGACCATCGCCGGCGACGTCTCGGCCGACGGTCTCGGCCTGAACGACGCCGACCGCGCCGTGTTCGCCACCGCCGACGTCATCATCCACTCGGCGGCGACGGTCTCGTTCGACTCACCGCTCGACCGCGCGGTCGAGATCAACCTGCTCGGTCCGGTGCGCATCGCCGAGCTGTGCCACGACCTCGGCGTCCGCCCGCACCTCGTCGCCGTCAGCACCTGCTACGTCGCCGGCAACCGGCGCGGCAAGGCGCCCGAGGAGCTGGTCAGCGACGGACCGTTCGACATCGGGCTGTCGTGGCGCACCGAGGTGGCCGCATCGCGCCGCCTCGCCGGTGACACCGACGCGCTCAGCCGGCTCCCGGAGCGGCTCGCCGAGTTCCGCAAGGCCGCCCGCAACGAGCTCGGCGCCGCCGGCGCGCCGGCACTCGCCGCCAAGACCGAGCAGCTCCGCGAGCGCTGGGTCAAGGACCAACTGGTCGACGCCGGCCGGGCGCGGGCCGCGAGCGTCGGCTGGCCCGACGCCTACGCCTTCACCAAAGCGCTCGGCGAACAGGCGCTCACCGACGTCAAGGCCGACCTCCCCGTCTCGATCGTCCGTCCGTCGATCATCGAGTCGGCGTGGGCCGAGCCGACCCCCGGGTGGATCCGCGGGTTCCGCATGGCCGAGCCGGTGATCCTGTCGTATGCGAAGGGCCTGCTCAGCCAGTTCCCCGGCGTGCCCGAGGGCACCGTCGACGTCATCCCCGTCGACATCGTCGTCAACGCCATCATCGCGGTCGCATCGGTCGGGCCGGACGTCGCGGCGCCGATCACCCAGGTCGCCTCGGGCGCCGTCAACCCGCTCAAGTACCGCAGCCTCGTCAAGTACGTCAGCGGCTGGTTCGCGGAGCACCCGCTCTACGACACCAACGGCCAGCCGATCGTCCCGCCCGAGTGGCAGTTCCCCGGCCGGGGCAAGGTCGAGGGCGAGCTCCGGCGCGCCAACCGGCTCCTCGGCTGGAGCGAACGCACCCTCCAGACGCTCCCGCTGCGCGGTCGTCGGGCCGAGCTCGCCGCCACGATCGAGGAGCGACGGGCCGAGGTCGAGGCCGCGACGCAGTACGTCGAGCTCTACGGGCTCTACACGGAGTGCGAGGCGATCTACCAGGTCGATCGGCTGCTCGAGCTGAACGACTCGCTCGACCCCGACGACCGGGAAGCGTTCTGCCTCGACCCGCGGATCGTCGACTGGGAGCACTACGCGACCCGCATCCACCTGCCGGCGATCGTCCAACACGCCCGCGTCAAGACCACGCCCGGGGCCTCGCGCAGCACCGACCGGATGACCCGTCTGCGCAAACAGGTCCTCGATCCGCGACGGCACGTCGCCGCCTTCGATCTCGAGAACACGCTGATCGCGTCCAACGTCGTCGAGAGCTACTCGTGGCTCGCCACGCGCCGGCTCGACCGCAACGAACGGCTCCGGTACGTCGTGCAGACCCTGTCCGAGGCGCCCGGCCTGCTGCGGATGGATCGCCGCGACCGCACCGACTTCCTCCGCCACTTCTACCGCCGGTACGCACATGCGCCCGTCGAGCAGATCGAGCACGACGCCCGGGCGATGCTGCACGAGCTGATCCTCGCCAAGAGCTTCCCGGCGGGCCTCCGGCGGGTGCGCCTCCACCGGGAGGCCGGCCATCGCACGATCCTGATCACCGGTGCGCTCGACTTCAACGTCGAGGGGCTCCGACCGCTGTTCGACGAGATCATCGCCGCCGAGATGAGCACCCTCGACGACGGGACGCTGTCGGGTGAGATGATCACCGTGCCGCCCACGGGCGAGGCCCGCGCCCAGCTGCTCAGCGACTACTGCGACGCCGAGGGGTTCGAGCTCGCCGAGTGCGTGGCCTACGCCGACTCGTCGTCCGACCTGCCCTTGTTCGAGGCGGTCGGGTTCCCCGTCGCCGTCAACCCCGAGACCCGCCTCGCAGCGATCGCCCGCAAGCGCGGGTGGCTCGTCGAGCACTGGTCGAAGGCGGTCGGATCGCACGCACCTCGCCTCCCGATCGGACCGATGATGGTCGAGCGCGAGCGGCGGAGGGTCTTCTCGTGAGGGCGCTGCGCGTCAGCGGCCACGCGGCCAGGCTCGGCATGGCCCGACTCGCGTCGGTGATCTCCCCCGTGACGAGCGCGCGCCTCGGCCCGCTCGAGCTGCGCAGCGTCGACGCCCCCGAGCCGCCGGACGACGGATGGGTTCGTCTCGCCCCGCGCCTCGCGGGCATCTGCGGGAGCGACCTGGCGATGTTGGAGGGGCGCGCCAGCGTCTACTTCGACCCGATCGTCAGCTTCCCGTTCACCCCCGGCCACGAGATCGTCGCCGACGTCCTCGACGGCGAGCTCGCCGGCCTGCGGGTCGTCGTCGTCCCGGTGCTGCACTGCGCGACGCGCGGCGTCGATCCGCCATGCCCGGCGTGCGCCATCGGCGAGATCCAGCGCTGCGAGCGGACCGCCTTCGGGCATCTCGCCGCCGGGTTGCAGACGGGGTTCTGCACCGACACCGGCGGCGGTTGGGGCGACGAGCTCGGCGCCAACGTCTCGCAGCTCGTCCCGCTCCCCGACGACCTCGACGACGAGGCGGGCGTCATGGTCGAGCCCGCGGCCTGCGCGGTGCACGCCGTCGACGGCGTGCTCGACATCACGCCACCCGGTCCGATCGCCGTGATCGGCGCCGGGACCGTCGGCCTGCTCACCGTCGCCGCACTGCTGCACGCCGGGGCCGGCACCGCCGACCATCCGCTGCTCGTCGCCGCCCGGTATCCGCACCAGCAGGCCCTCGTCGACTCGCTGGCGGCGGCCGTCGGTGCCACGCACCACGTCGCCGCCGTCCCCGCCGACCGGCTCACATCGATCGCACGCGCCCGCACCGGCTCGCATGTCGCGGGTGAGCAGCTCACCGGCGGTGTCGCCCGCGTGATCGACTGTGTGAGCTCCGGCTCGTCGATCGCCGATGCGCTGGCCATCGTCGCCCCGGGCGGCACGGTCGACCTGGTCGGCATGCCCGGTCCGGTGACCGTCGACCTGACCGGCGTCTGGCACCGCGAGGTCGCCGTCCGCGGCCGGTACGCCTACCGCCGGCCCGACTTCGAGACCGCCGTCGACCTGGTGCGCCGCTTCGACCTCGGCCGCCTGGTGTCGGCCACCTACCCGCTCGACGACCACGTCGAGGCCATCGCCCACGCCGCCGCAGCCGGCCGCCGCGGCGCCGTCAAGATCGCGTTTAGGAAGAGCTGATGCCACGTCCTGGATTCGTGCTCGATGTGGATCGCTCCACACCACCGACCCTGTTCTGGCGAGGCGAGGGGTTCAGCCTCGAACGCCTCCCGCCCGATCGGAGCCGCATCGTCTACCCACCCGAGCCGCTGCCGGGCCTCGACGACCTCGACGGCCACATCCGCGACGCGCTCCTGAACCCGATCGACATGGACCCGCTGCCGGCGCTGCTCCACGCCGACATGAAGCTCACGATCGTGTTCGACGACGCGAGCCTGTCGCTGCCGAAGATGCGCCGACCGGACAACCGGCAGCGCATCATCGAGGCCGTCCTCGATCTCGCCGCTGCCGCCGGGGTCGACGACATCCACATCATCGCCGCCCTCGGTCTCCACCGCCGGATGCACGATTACGAGCTGCGCCACGTGCTCGGCGACCGCATCTTCGACGCGTTCGAACCGCGGGGCATGCTGTACCAGCACGACGCCGAGGACCACGACAATCTCACGGTGATCGGCACGACCGACCACGGCGAGGTGGTCGAGATCAACAAACGTGCCGCCGACTCCGACCTGATCGTCTACGCCAACGTCAACCAGGTCGCGATGGACGGCGGGTGGAAGTCGATCACCACCGGTCTCGCCAGCTACCGCTGCCTGAGCCACCACCACAACCCCGAGGCGCTCCAGAACACCCGCTCGCTGATGGGGCATCGCAAGCACTCGGCGCTCCACACGTCGATCTGGCGGATGGGCGAGGTCGTGCGCGACCACGGCCCGCGGATCTTCCAGATCGAGACCACGATCAACACCGACGCGTTCCCGTCGCCCTACGACTTCCTCGCCAAGCGCGAGTGGGAGTGGACCCTGCGCGACCGCGCGACCTATCTCGCCGTGTCGACATCGGTCGGTCGCCTCCCCAACCGGACCAAGCGCAAGCTGTTCCACTCGATCGAGGCACCGTACGCGACGACCAGCGTCCAGGCCGGGTTCACCGAGTCGGTCCACGAACGAACCCTCGAGCACGTCTACGCCCAGCACCTCGTCCCGGTCGAGGGGCAGACCGACATCTTGACGATGGGCATCCCGTTCATCTGCCCGTACAACCCCGAGGGCACGATGAACCCGATCCTCGTGATGTGCATGGGCCTCGGGTACCTGTTCAACATGTACCGCAACAAGCCCCTCGTGCGAGAGGGCGGGGTCGTGATCATGACCCACCCGACGTACCGCGAGTTCGACCCGGTGCACCACCCGAGCTACATCGACTTCTTCGACGAGGTGCTCGCCGACACCGACGACCCGGCCGTGATGAGCGAGAAGTGGGAGCGCAAGTACGCCGAGGACGAGTGGTACCGGCACCTGTACCGCACCGGCAACGCGTACCACGGCGTGCACCCCTTCTACGCCTGGTACTGGGGCGCGCACGGCCAGCAGTGGGCGGGACGGGTCATCATCGTCGGCGGCGACCCGCCGACGGTCCGCCGTCTCGGGTTCACACCGGCTTCGACGATGAACGACGCGCTCGAGATGGCGACGGACGTCGTCGGCCGATCGCCGACCATCTCCCACCTGCACGTGCCGGGGGTCCTCGTGGCGGACGTCGAATGAGCAGGATCCACCGATTACGCCGCGCTCAGCGAGCGCTCGGGACGGTCGAGTCGACGGCCCGCGCGATCACCGCTCCGGTCCGCTCCGCCGGGTTCCCGCTGCGCGCGCCGACGGCGCCACGCGGCGTCGACGTCCCGCGCAGCCGCAGCGAGCTGGGCGCGGACTACGACACCGCATGGGCGCGCCGCCCGGTCGCCGGTGCGGTGCGGGCCCTGATCGCCGCCGGTCCGCTGCGACTCGCCGTCGCGGCCGTCGCGACACCCGAGGTCGTCGGGCTCGATCGACTGGCCGACCTCGAGCGGGAGGAGGATCCGCCCGCGTTGATCTTCGCGCCCAACCACCACAGCCACATCGACACGGGTCTGATGATCCGGGCGATCCCGGCGGCGTGGCGGCGCGACCTCGTCGTTGCCGCCGCCGCCGACTACTTCTTCGACACCCAGTGGAAGGCAGCCCTGTCGGCGCTGTCGCTGAACGCGATCCCGATCGACCGTTCCATCACCAACCGGACGTCGAGCGACATGTTCCGGGACCTCGTGGCCGACGGCCACAGCCTGCTGATCTACCCCGAGGGCGGCCGGTCACCCGACGGTTGGGGACAGACGTTCAAGGGCGGGTCGGCCTACCTGTCGAGCCGTACCGGCGCGCCGGTCGTCCCGGTGTTCATCGACGGCACGGGCGCGATCTACGGCAAGGGTGCCCGCCGACTGCGCCCCGGCCGCACGAAGGTGGTGTTCGGCACGCCGCTGCGGGCCCGCGCCGACGAGAACACGCGACGCTTCAACGCTCGCATCGAGGCCGCCGTCGCCCGTCTCGGCGACGAGGCGCTGACCGACTTCTGGACGGCCTCGCAACGCGCCGCCACGGGGACCAATCCGCCGTTGACCGGCCCCGATCACCAGGGCTGGCGCCGCCAGTGGGAGCTCGGCGACCGCCGCCGCCGGAGCACCACGGGTCCCAGGCGCCCGCAACGCCGCCGCTGGCCAGACCTGTCGTCATAAGGGTGCTCGCTCGTGGCGGAGCCGACGGCTCCCGCCCTCCGGAGCTGCGGGCTCGCTCCGCTCGCTCCTCGCCGCCTCACCCCACGCTCGGACGATCGATGCAGCGACATGACTGGCTGCGCCTACCGAGTTCGCCGCCTCCGCTCCGCTTCGGCACTCACCCGCCGAGCACACCAGGTGCTCGCTCGTGGCGGAGCCGACGGCTCCCGCCCTCCGGAGCTGCGGGGCTCGCTCCGCTCGCTCCTCGCTATGGACCGGTCGTGCCGTCTCGGTCAGCAGTCGCCGTTGGGCGGGATCGTCAGCTCGGCGCCGACGAGGAAGGTGTTCATCACGGACGAGTCGTTGACGGCGACCAGCTCGTCGACGGTGATGCCGAAGGCGCTGGCGACCTTCGACGGGTTGTCGTTGCGCACGATCGTGTACGTGCACCCCTCGCCCGACGACTCGCCCTCGCCGTCGTCACCGCCGGCGTCGTCGCCACCGCCGGCTTCGGCCGCCGTCTCGTCACCGCCGGTGTCGGCGTCGGCGGCCGGCTCGGCGGCCGCCGGGGTCTCCGAGGGGATGACCGCCTGGGGCGGGATCAGGATGGTCTCGCCGGGGAAGATCGACTGGAAGATGCCGTCGGACCACTTGTTGTAGGAGGCGAGCGTCTCGGCATCGATGCCGTACCGGGCAGCGATCGCGGAGACGGAGTCGCCGCCCTGCACCGTGTAGGTCTGCTCGGAGTCGGACACCGGTCGGCCGTCGGAGTCGTCGGCGGCACCGGGAGGGGGTGTGGTCGTGCTGGTCGTGGCCGGTGGCAGGGTGACGTAGCTCGAGCCCTGGATGTTCACCAACGTCGCATCCGCGCCCTCGCCGTCCGAATCGCCGCATCCGACCAGCGCCAGGGCAGGCATCGCCAGCAACACGACGGGCGCGAATCGTCGAAGAGTCATGCACTCAGCGTACGAGGTGGAGTGCCGGTTGCGGCGGCACCCCCACCGGCTCACATCAGCGGGCGCTCAGTTGGGGCGATCGGGGCCGGCAGCTTGGTCTCGCCCATCAGGTACTCGTCCGCGCCGGCGGCCGCCGCTCGTCCCTCCGCGATCGCCCAGACGATCAGGCTCTGGCCACGACCCATGTCACCGGCGACGAACACCCCCGGCACCGACGACATGTAGCGGTCGTCACGAGCGACGTTGCCGCGCTGATCGAGCTCGCACCCGAGCGTGTCGAGCCACGATCCCTTCTCCGGACCGACGAAGCCGAGCGCCAGGAAGACGTAGTCGGCGGGGAGCTCCCGGTCGGTGCCTTCGACCTTCTGGAACCGGCCGTCGACCATCTCGACCTCGTGGATCGCCAGCGCCCGGACGTTGCCCGCACCGTCGTCGAGGAAGCGCTCGGTGCTCACCGAGTAGATCCGGTCGCCACCCTCGTCGTGGGCCGAGCTGACCTTGTACACGAACGCGTACTGTGGCCACGGATTCGAGGCGGCCCGCTCCTCGGGCGGGCGGGGCATGATCTCGAGCTGGGTGACCGACGCGGCGCCCTGTCGGTGTGCGGTGCCCAGGCAGTCGGCGCCGGTGTCGCCGCCGCCGATGATGACCACGTGCTTGCCGTCGACGTCGATCGGCGACCGGTCGATGTCGCCGAGCTGCACGCGGTTGGCGTACGGCAGGTACTCCATCGCCTGGTGGATGTTGTCCAGCTCGCGGCCTGGGACCGGGAGGTCGCGCCACTGGGTGGCGCCGCAGGCGAGCACGATCGCGTCGTAGCTCGCCTGGAGCACGGTGATGTCGACGTTGTCGCCGACGACCGCCCTGGTGCGGAACTCGGTGCCCTCGGCGACCATCTGCTCGAGTCGGCGGTCGATGTGCCGCTTCTCCATCTTGAACTCGGGGATCCCGTAGCGCAGGAGGCCGCCGATGCGATCGGCTCGCTCGAGCACGACGACGTCGTGGCCGGCGCGGGTCAGCTGCTGTGCTGCGGCCAGGCCCGCCGGACCGGACCCGATCACCGCCACTCGCTTGCCGGTCTTGACGGTCGGGACCTGCGGCGTGACCCAGCCCTCGGCGAAGGCGCGGTCGATGATCTCGACCTCGACCTGCTTGATCGCGACCGGCGGCTGGTTGATGCCCAGCACGCACGCCGACTCACACGGTGCCGGGCAGAGCCGGCCCGTGAACTCGGGGAAGTTGTTGGTCGCGTGGAGGCGATCGATCGCGTCGCGCCAGTGGTCGCGGTAGACGAGGTCGTTCCAGTCGGGGATGAGGTTGCCGAGCGGGCACCCGTTGTTGCAGAACGGGATGCCGCAGTCCATGCAGCGACCGGCCTGGGTCCGGAGCTTGTCCTCGGGGAACTCCTCGTAGACCTCCTTCCAGTCGCGCAGTCGCACCGGCACCGGCCGGTATGCCGGCGTCTCCCGGGTCCACTTCAGGAATCCCGTCGTCTCACCCATGATCGATGTCCTCCCTCGTCGGCGCTTCGGTTCTCCTCGGTCGGATGCGGCTCGTCGTCGGCGCTCCCTCGCCGCCCGACCTGACGTCGGATTCGGTGTCTGCCACCAGATCCGACACATCCACCAGATCGACCGTCATCCCTTGGCCGCTTCCATGATCTTGATGACCGTCTCGTCGTCGGAGAGGCCGGCTTCGGCGGACTCGCGCTGGACCCGCAGGACGCGGGCGTAGTCGGTCGGCATCACCTTGCGGAACCGGCTGACCTCGACCGCCCACGAGGCGAGCATGCGCTCGGCGACGGCGGAGTCGGTGTGCGCGAGGTGCTGCTCGATCATCGATCGCAGGAACCTGCGATCGTCGTCGTCGAGGTGCTCCACCTCGACCATCTCGTAGTTGACGCGCTGGTCGAAGTCGCCACGCGGGTCGTACACGAACGCGATGCCGCCCGACATGCCGGCGCCGAAGTTGCGGCCGGTTTCGCCGAGGACGATCACACGTCCACCGGTCATGTACTCGCAGCCGTGGTCGCCGACGCCTTCGACGACGGCGGTCACGCCGGAGTTGCGGACGCAGAACCGCTCCCCCACGATGCCGCGCAGGAAGATCTCGCCGCGCGTGGCGCCGTAGGCGATGACGTTGCCGGCGATGATCTGGTCCTCGGCGACGAACGGCGACTCGACCGGGGGTCGGACGATCACCCGGCCACCCGACAACCCCTTGCCGAGGTAATCGTTGGCGTCACCGAAGAGCCGCATCGTGATCCCGGCGGGCATGAACGCCCCGAAGCTCTGCCCCGCCGACCCGTGCAACGTGATGTCGATCGTGCCGTCGGGCAGACCTACGCCGCGGTGCACCTTGGTGACCTCGTGGCCGAGCAGCGTGCCGACGGTGCGATGGACGTTGCGGATCGGGAGGTCGATCTCGACCCGCTGCCCGTCGTGGATCGCGGGCTGCGCCCGGCGGATCAGCTCCTGATCGAGCGCCTCGTCGAGACCGTGGTCCTGCTCGACGGTCTGCACGAAGTCCTGGTCGTAGGGGTTGTCGACGATCGCGAGGATCGGTCCGATGTCGAGCCCGTCCGCCTTCCAGTGGTCGACGGCGGGTCGGACGTCGAGCGCCTCGACGTGACCGATCATCTCGGCCATCGTGCGGTAGCCGAGCTGCGCCATCAGCTCGCGGACCTCCTCGGCGACGTACTCGAAGAAGTTGACGACGAACTCCGGCTGACCGGTGAACCGCTTGCGCAGCTCGGGGTTCTGGGTGGCGACGCCGACCGGGCAGGTGTCGAGGTGACAGACCCGCATCATCACGCACCCCGACACGACGAGCGGTGCGGTCGCGAAGCCGTACTCCTCGGCGCCGAGCAGGGCGGCGATCACGACGTCGCGACCCGTCTTGAGCTGGCCGTCGGTCTGGACGACGATCCGGTCGCGGAGGCCGTTCAGGATCAGGGTCTGCTGGGTCTCGGCGAGCCCGAGCTCCCACGGTCCACCGGCGTGCTTGAGCGACGTGAGCGGGGACGCACCGGTGCCGCCGTCGTGTCCGGAGATCAGCACGACGTCGGCCTTGGCCTTCGAGACGCCGGCAGCGACGGTGCCGACACCCATCTCGGCGACGAGCTTGACGTGGATGCGCGCCGCCGGGTTGGCGTTCTTGAGATCGTGGATCAGCTGCTTGAGGTCTTCGATCGAGTAGATGTCGTGGTGTGGCGGCGGGCTAATGAGTCCTACGCCCGGGGTCGAATATCGGACCTTGGCAATTCGCGTGTCGACCTTACGACCGGGAAGTTCGCCTCCTTCGCCCGGCTTGGCACCCTGGGCCATCTTGATCTGGATGTCGTCGGAGTTGGTGAGGTACTCGGCGGTGACCCCGAATCGCCCCGAGGCGACCTGCTTGATCGCCGAGCGCCGGGTCGGGTCGTGGAGCCGCTCGGGGTCCTCGCCACCCTCTCCGGTGTTCGACTTGGCGCCGAGCTGGTTCATCGCGATGGCGAGCGTCTCGTGGGCCTCGGCCGAGATCGACCCGTATGACATCGCGCCCGTCGAGAACCGCTTCACGATCTCACCGGCGGGCTCGACCTCGTCGATCGGGATCGGCGAACGACCCGTCGCCGACTCGTCGGCGAACGCGAACAGACCGCGAAGCGTGGCGAGCCGCTTGGACTGGTCGTCGACGAGGCGGCTGTACTCCTTGAAGATGTCGTACCGCTTGGCCCGGGTCGCGTGCTGGAGCTTGAACACCGTCTCGGGGT
>CBFCWS010000056.1:0-11714 GCA_965601765.1 uncultured Ilumatobacter sp.
GGTCGCGATCGTGTCGTTGACCGTGTCGGCGACCCAGTGGCTGCCGTCGAGGTAGTAGAACGTCACGTCCGTCTCGGCGGCCAGCGACAGGGTGACGTTGCCGGCGGGGTACGACACGTCCCACGTGTCGTTCAGGGCCACCTTGTACTCCCAGTCGCCCGCCGGCAACGTGTACGTCGCCTTCCACACCTCGTTGGCGGCGTCGTACGCCAGCTCGGTCGCGGCACAGTCGGGCTGCCAGTCCCCGGGGCAGCCGAGCTCGCTCTGGAACGACCCCGCCAACGCCGCCGACGTCGGCGGGGCGAGGTGGTCGGCCACGGCGACGGGAACGACCCCGGCGAGAGCCAGCGCCATCGCGAGGAGCGCCACTGCGGCGCGAGACGGCTTGGAAACGATCGAGGGCATGGGTGACTCCGTGAACGCCTGGTTTTGCTCGGCCTTCGGGTTCTCCCCTGCGAACGGCACGACCTGCACCGTCACCACCGGAGGCCGGGGCCAGAAGGTAACACGTGTCGGCCTCGTCGCCAAGAGCCGCACAGGCGCTCGACACGAGGCGCGGCGCCGACGCGCGAATCGCATGGGTGCCGGATCCCGAACCGCCCCGATCGAGGCCGAACCCGGCACGGAGCCTCCACCTCGAGTCGACCCTGAGACCCTCCGTCCGACGACGTCGCGATCGCGGCGCCTCGGAGCGGCCCGTGCCGGGCGGGCGCGGCCCCATCCCGAGCGCGCCAGGAGCCGCTGCGTTTTCCGACTGCTCGATCGGGTCGGCGACGATCAGACGGCGTCGCTCGGCACCGTCACCGTGTCGGCGCGGCCCGGAATGCTGCGTCGAGTCTGGCGTTGACGACTTCCTGCGGCTTGCTGTTGCCGCCCGTCGTGCCGCGTCGCGAACGAGACGATGTCGTTGACGGCCACCCGCACGCCGTCGTCGTGGTCGGCGACGAGCAGCCTCCGGCGGGCGGGCGCCATCCGGACGCGGCATCGGTCGTCGCAGATGCCGCGTCCCTCACGCGTGGGTCGGCCGTGTCAGAAGCCGATGACCCCGGCGAGCATCGCCTGCATCTGGGCGATCTGCGTGCTCTGCGTCGTCAGCATCTCGTTGGCCATGGACTGGAGGACGGGCTCCTGTCCCTCGGTCATGACCTGGACGCACATGTCGACCGCCCCCTGGTGATGATCGATCATCAGCTGGAGGAACAACTGGTCGAACGCGGCGCCCGACAGCATCTCGAGCTGTTCGAGCTCGGCCTGGGTGGCCATGCCCATCATCTCGATCATCGCCGGATCCTGCATCATCATCTGGTAGGCGGTCACGGGGTCGGTCTGGTCGAACCCGTTGAACGCCTGCCACTGCTGCATGGTGCCGATCTCGACGGTCTGCTCGGCGTCGATGCGTGCGGCGAGAGCCAGCAGCTCGACGTTGGTGCTGCGGCTCGGCGCGAGCCCGCTCATGACGAGCGCCTGGTGGTGGTGCGGGATCATCATGCGGACGAACTCGGCGTCGGCTTCGTTCGCCGACGACGGCGGTGGCGGTGGCGGTGGCGGTGGCACCTCCGTCGTCGTCGTCGTCGTCGGCTTTCCCTTGCCGCCGCCCTTGCCCTTCCCGCCCGGACCCGCGTCCGCGACCGTGGCGAGCGACAGGGCGGCGACCACCGCCACGGCGATCGCGGCGATCGACTTCGTCCTGAACCTGGTCGTCATGTCGACTCCTTCATGATTGGTCAGCGGACCGTGGGTTCCCCCGGCCGGGGGAACCCACGGTCCGTATGGGTTCGGTCGGATCGCGTCGGCGCGACGACGACGTCCGGCGTCACTGCCCCGGCGACAACGAGTACTGCGTCTGGGCGTTGAAGTACGGCTGCGTGACGCTGTTCGCGCTCGGCACGCCCTGCAGGCCGGTGACCTTGATGACGTCGAGGCCCTTCAAGATGTCGCTGGAGTACACGAAGCCGTTGTACCAGTACGCCGACCACGAACCGCCGAGGAAGAACTCCGAGGCCTTGCCCCGCTCGAAGTAACCCACCTCGACGGGGTTGTCGGGGTCGGTGTACTCGACGATCGACACGCCACCCTGGTACCAGGACTGCACGATGTAGACACGACCGTTGCTGGTCGGGATGATCGACCCGTTGTGGGCGACGCAGTTCTCGTCGTCACCCTGCAGACGCGGGATCTTGTAGTAGCTCCGGAAGACGAGCTCGCGGTCGTCGCCCTCCCCGACGATGTCGAAGTAGGCGTTCGCGCCACGCTCGGGGTAGAGCGCCTCGACGCACGTCGCACCGGCGCCGCCGCCGAGCTCGTCGGTGAAGATCACCGCATTGGCGTCGTTGGTGAACGTCGCCGAGTGCCAGAACGCGAAGTTCGGGTCGGTGACGGACGTGATGACGTACGGGTTGACCGGGTCGGAGATGTCGATGAGGACACCCTCACCCATGCAGGCGCCACCGGCGAGATCCTTCTCCGGGAACACGGTGATGTCGTGGCAACCCGCCGTGCCGGGAGCGCCGCCGTCCGGGAACAGGATCGCCTCGTTGACGACGGAGGCCGACGCCGGATCGTTCAGCGGCACCTCGACGATCGAGATCTTGTCGTGGGGCGGCTGGCAGCCCGGGAAGGCGGCGTTCGGACCGTACGAGGAGATGTACAGGTACAACGTGTCCTCGTCGCCGGGCACGAGGGTGTGGGTGTGCGACCCGCACTTGGTCTCGACGGTGGCGACCTGCTGGATGTTGCCGAGGTCGCTGATGTCGATGATCCGGATGCCCTCCCAGCTGTCGGGGTTGGTCGCCGTCTGGAAGGTGCTCGCGCAGCCGTCGTCGGAACGAGACGAGTCGACGGACATGAAGACCAGCGAGCCGTCCGGGCTGACCGACGGGTCGCCCTGTCCACCGACGCAGCTGAACTCGGTGATGAGCGACGTCTTCTTCGGGTTGCTGATGTCGTAGATGTTCAGCCCGCCGTAGCTCCCCTGGATCGCCATGTCGCCCCAGAACGCGATGTCGGAGTGGAACGCGCCTGCGTCCGCGCCGCCCCGCGGGATGTTGGTGACGAGCTGGACGTTCTGGCTCATGTCGATCTCGTCGACCCCGAGCGTGTCCTCGCTGAGATGACCGTCCGCCGCAGTCGAGGCGGCGGTGGCGAGCGACACCGTCAGGGCGACCGCCGTGACGGAGGCGATCGCCCCCCTCCTGGATCGCCGGCTCGGGCCTGTTGGACTGCGCATAGGAACCCCCCTCGGGAATCGAGCTGCCCTCCCCCATGTGCCGTACAACCGGCGTGAGAGCAGTTTCGTCAACCTAGACGCACAAGACCCACTCGGTCAACACGCCGTCGCGCCCGAGCGCTGCCGCGTCCCTGGTGACCGGTTGGCGACGACGATCGGGTCGGTCGCCCGCTCGTCGATCGAGCACGGCGCCGACCCTGCGACCGCCGCACCTCCATCCCGGACCGGCGCCCCTGCATGTGCAGCAGCGGGCACGAGACGAGTCTTTCGGCCCTATGCCCGGACGATGCCAACGGTGCACACTGCAGGAGCGTGCACGAACCGACAGAGCCCGAATCGACAAAGCCCGAACCGCGATGACCACCTTCCTCACCAGCCAGGAGCTCCAGGAGCTGATCAACGTCGATCGCTCGACGGTGTACCGCATGGCCGAGGACGGCCGGCTGCCGTGCGTCAAGGTCGGCCGCCAGTGGCGGTTCCCGGCGGACCGGATCTACGAGCAGTTCGGACTCACGACACCGCCGCCCACCTCGGAGACCGGCGACGCCTCCGACGCCTCGCTGGCGGGACTGTTGCGTCCCGCCGTCGCCCAGTCCGTCGCCGATCTGATCGGCGACCTGTTCGGCGTGATGTCGGTGCTCACCGATATGGACGGCCGGGCGATCACGTCGGTCGCGAACCCGTGCGGCTACTACGCCGCCGTCGCCGACCAACCGGGAGCTGCCGAGGCGTGCCTCGCCGAGTGGCGCCTGTTCGCCTCAGAGCCACACGTCGCACCGCGCTTCGTCCCCACGCACCTCGGCTTCCTCTGCGCCCGCACCTTCGTGTGGGTCGATCTGAAGCCGCTGGGGATGATCGTCGTCGGCGGCGTCAGGCCGCCGACGTGGCCGCCGGCCGGGGAGCACGTCGGAGCGATCGCCGAGGAGTTCGGTGTTCCCCGCGAGGTGCTGCTCGACTCGGTGGAGCAGACCTGGAACCTCGACCTCGCCGAGCAACGCCGCATCCTCCAGCTGCTCCCGCAGATGGGTGACCTCGTGTCACAGCTCGCGACCGCCCGGTGCCAACTCCTCGACGCACACGTCGGACTCGAACCGCCCCAAGGAGGGGAATGACCATGAAGCATCTACTCGTACTCGGAGCCGGCACCGCCGGAACGATGGCGGTGAACAAGCTGCGACCACACCTGCCCACCGACGAGTGGGCGATCACCGTCGTCGACTCCTCGCCCGATCACCACTACCAGCCGGGCTACCTCTTCATCCCGTTCGGCACCTACGAGCCGGACGAAGTCGTCAAGCCCAAGGCGCGGCTGCTCGCCGACGGCATCGACCTCGTCATGGGCGAGGTCGACCTCGTGAAGCCCGAGGACTCGGTCGTCGTGCTCACCGATGGCGCCGAGCTCGCGTACGACCAGCTGATCATCGCCACCGGGACCACCCCTCGCCGCGATCAGACCGAAGGGCTCGACAGCGAGCACTACGGCGAGACCGTGCACGACTTCTACACGCTCGAGGGCGCGGAGCGACTGGCCGAGGTGCTCGACACCTGGGAGGGCGGCCGGCTCGTCATGAACATCGTCGAGATGCCGATCAAGTGCCCGATCGCGCCGCTGGAGTTCGTGTTCCTCGCCGACGCCTACTTCACCGAGCGCGGCATGCGCGACCAGGTCGAGCTGGTGTACGTCACCCCACTCGACGGCGCCTTCACCAAGCCGGTCGCCGCCAAGCATCTCGGCGACATGCTCGAACGGCGCGACATCGCCGTCGAGACCGACTTCATGACGATGGAGGTCGACGGCGACCGTGGGATGCTCGTCAGCTACGACGAGCGCGAGGTCCCGTTCGACCTGCTGGTCTCGGTGCCGGTCAACATGGGCGCCGACTTCGTCGACCGCTCCGGTCTGGGCGACGAGCTCAACCACGTCGAGGTGGACAAGTTCACGTTCCTCTCCGACGAGTACGACAACATCTTCGCCCTCGGCGATGCGTCCAACATCCCGACCTCCAAGGCCGGCTCCGTCGCCCACTTCGCCGTCGACGTCTTCGTCGAGAACTTCCTCCAGCACATCGCCGGTCGACCGATGACGCATCGCTTCGACGGGCACGCCAACTGCTTCATCGAGTCGGGAAACGGCAAGGGCCTGCTGATCGACTTCAACTACGACGTCGAGCCGTTGCCCGGCAAGTACCCGCTGCCCGGCATCGGCCCGTTCTCCCTGTTGAAGGAGACCGAGGCGAACCACTGGGGCAAGCTGTTGTTCAGGTGGACCTACTGGAACGTGCTGCTGCCGGGACGCGACCTGCCGCTCACCGCGCAGATGACGATGGCCGGCAAGGAGCGGGAAGCGGTCACGGCATGACGATCGCCGACGTTCCCACCGACCGCCTCGACCTCCTCGAGTCGAAGATCGATCTGCTCTCCGAGCAGCTCGGGGTCCTCACCGCCGAGGCGGAGTTGCGCCGACGCCAGCGCGAGGCCCTCGACGACCTGACCGGCGACCTCAACCGGGTTGCCCAGGACGCGATGGCCATGGCGACCCGCGAGCTCGACGACTGGAGCCGCACCGCCGACCCGGTCGACACCGTGCGTCTGCTGCGCCGTCTCACCGAGGTGGCGCCGCAGCTCGAGCGAGCCCTCGTGGGGCTCGCCGCGGTGAGCGAGCTCGTCGAGGACGCCGCACCGCTCGGGTCCGACGTGATGGCCATGCTGACCGACCGCCTCGCGATCGCCGAGGAGAAGGGCTACTTCGACGTGGCCGGCGCCGGGTTCGGTGTCGTCGACCGCATCGCCACCAACTTCGACGCCCGCGACGTGGAGCTCCTCGGCGACAACATCGTCGCCATCCTCGACGCGCTGCGCGAGGTGACCCAGCCCGAGATGCTCGCGTTCCTGCGGCGGATGCTCAACGCCGTCCAGTCCGAGCAGGCCGCCGTCGCCGCCGAGCCCGAGACGCCACCCAGCCTGTGGGCCATCCTCCGCGAGGTCCGCGACCCCGACGTGCGACGCGGCATGGCCCGAGCACTGCACACCCTCCGGGCGGTCTCCGTCGAGACCGGCCCGGCCACACCCGATCGGCAGCACGCCGAACCCATCCCCACCGAAGGAGAACCCACGTGAGCACCGCAACCATCGCCGGCAAGGAAGTCCAGGTCAACGACGAGGGCTTCATGACCGAGTACGACGAGTGGAGCGAAGACCTCGGCCGCGAGCTCGCGGCCATGATCGGCATCGACGAGATGACCGACGACCACTGGGCCGCGATCCGATTCCTCCGCAGCGACTTCGCCGAGCAGCAGGAGACACCCACGCTGCGGCGGGTCACCAAGGTCGGGGGCATCCCGACCAAGCAGCTGTTCGTGCTGTTCCCCAAGAAGCCGGCCAAGAAGATGGCCTACATCGCCGGGCTGCCGAAGCCCAAGGGCTGCGTCTGAGTCCCCCGGCGCCTACCCGATCGACAAGACAAGGAGTACCACCGTGACCACCACCGACCACGACACCAAGCCCGTCGTCCCCGACTTCGGCGACGACGACACCGACCGCAAGATCTGCTTCATCTGCTCCAAGGGCAACCTGGACATGGCCTATCCCGCGCTGATCATGGCGAACGGCGCGCTCGGCGAGGGGATCGAGACCCACCTGTTCTTCACCTTCTGGGGGATGGACATGATCAACAAGGCGACGATGGACGACCTCAGGTTCACGCCGCTCGGCAACGCTGCGATGCACATGCCGCCGGGCCTCGGGAAGCTCTCCGAGAAGCACATGCCGCAGGGGTTGGGCGGGTTGCCCGGGATGACCGGGATGGCCACCAAGATGCTGAAGCAGCAGATCGCCGACGTCGACGTGCCCGAGGTCCCGGAGTTCCTGCAGATGCTCGCCGACATGGGGGCGCAACTCTGGGCCTGCCAGCTGTCGGTCGACATGATGGGCCTCGAACAGGAGGACCTGTTCGACGAGGTGATCGACGTGATCAACGTCAGTCAGTTCATGGAGCTCTCCGAAGGCGCCCAGATCATCTTCGTGTAGTTCCGCTCCGCCGAGGTACATCGACCGGGACCGGTCGGATCAGCCGGCGAGGCCCAGCTGTTGCATGGCTACCGTCGACCTCCGGTGAGCGGCACACCGACTCTTCGATCCGTCAGACCGCGCCGCCCGCCACCTCGAGGTCGACACCCGTGATGTAGGACGATTCGTCGGACAACAGGAACAGCGCCGCCGCCGCCACTTCGTCCAGCGTTCCGTATCGTCGAAGCGGCACGGAGCCGATCATCTGCTCCGCGACCTCGGCGGGGTCGCTCGAGAAGTACTGGCTGGGCGTGCCGGCCTGGAGCTCGACCTGCCGGTCCCACATCGCGCCGGGGCCGATGAACGCCGGGCTGATCGAGTTGACGCGGATCGAGGCATGGGCGAGGTCCTTCGCGGCGGTTTTCGTCAGCGCGATCACGCCGGCCTTGGACGCGCTGTAGGCGACCATGTTCGGTGCGCCCCCGTGCGCCATCGAAGCGGTGTTCACCACGGTGCCGGGTCGGCCCGCAGCGATCAACGCCCGAGCGAAACCACGCATGACCAGGAACACCCCGGTGAGGTTGATGTCGAGCACGCGTCGGAAGTCCGCGAGGTCGTAGTCGGCGACGTTGCTGAAGGCGCCCTGGTAGCCAGCGTTGTTGAACAACAGATCGGCGGACGTGCCCCGCGCGGCGAGGTGGTCGAACGCCCCTCGAACGTCCGCTTCATCGGTCACGTCGAATCGCAACACGACCGGCTCGGTCGACGGGTTTGCCTCTGCGCACGCCATCGCGGTTGCGTCGACGGAGCCGCCGACGTCGGCCAGCACCAGCGTGGCCCCCTCCCCCGCGAGTGCGGTCGCAGCGGTACGCCCGATGTCGCCGCCGGCACCCGTGACGAGGGCCGTGCGGCCCTCGAACCGTCGGCTGCGACGTGGTGTCGATGCTGCCGCGCCGTCGGACACGGAGCTCCTTGCGTCAGTCACCGAGACGCGCGCCGTCGGCGTCGAAGACGTGGCTCGGGCCGACGAACGACACCGAGATGTTGTCACCTCGCTCGATGGTCGTCTCGCCGGGCGCGCGGACGACGAGCAGTTGCTTCTCGCCGTCGTTGTCGGTGCTGACGTGGACGAACGCTTCGGAGCCGAGCTCCTCGACGACGACGACCTCACCGAAGATGACACCCTCACCGGGTGCCCCGGCGAGCAGGTGCTCGGGTCGCACACCAACTGCGTACGTGCCGGCGCCGCGCTCGCCGAGATCGCGGCGGACGTCGTCGGTGATCGGCACCTCGGCCCCACCCATCCTGACCGACGAGCCGTCGGACTGGACATCGACGAGGTTCATCGCCGGCGACCCGATGAAGCCGGCGACGAAGCGGTTCGCCGGCCGCGCGTACAACTGGCGGGGCGTGTCGACCTGCTGCAGCTTGCCGTCGCGGAGCACCGCGACACGGTGCCCCATCGTCATCGCCTCGACCTGGTCGTGGGTGACGTACACGGTCGTGACCCCGAGCCGGGCTTGGAGGTCGGCCAGTTCGGTACGGGTCTGGACGCGGAGCTTGGCGTCGAGGTTCGACAGCGGCTCGTCCATGAGGAACACCTTGGGGTGCCGGACGATCGCCCGACCCATGGCGACACGCTGGCGCTGGCCACCTGACAGGTTCTTCGGCTTCCGCTCGAGGTACGGCTCGAGGTCGAGGATCTTGGCCGCCTCCAGCACCTGCTTCTGTCGTTCCTCCTTGGGCACCTTCGCCTGCTTCAGCGCGAAGCCCATGTTCTCGGCGACCGTCATGGACGGGTACAACGCGTAGTTCTGGAAGACCATCGCGATGTCTCTGTCCTGGGGCGGCTTCAGGGTGACATCCTCACCGTCGATGAAGATGCTCCCCTCGTTGACCGTCTCGAGCCCGGCGAGCATGCGGAGCGCCGTCGACTTGCCGGACCCGGACGGGCCGACGAGCACCAGCAGCTCGCCGTCGGAGATGTCGAGGTCGAGCGAGTCGACCGCCGCGATGTCGGTGCCGGGATAGATCCGGCTCGCTGCTTCGTAACGCACTTCAGCCACGGTCCTGGCCCTCCTGATCGATCGATTGCATGTAGTCGAGTACTCGAGTGGTCACTTGATCGCTCCCATCGCGAGGCCGCGGATCATTCGCTTCTGTGCGACCCAGCCGGCGATGACGACGGGCAACGTCGCCAGCACGGACGCCGCAGAGAGCTTGGCGAGGAAGTTGCCGCGCCCACTCTCCTGGGAGGCGACCCAGACCGGCATCGTCGAACCCTTGACGGGGTTGAGCTGTACGGCGAGGAAGAACTCGTTCCAGGCGAAGATCACACACAGCAAGGCGGTTGCGGCGAGGCCCGGGGCGACGATCGGCAGGATCACCTGCCTGATCTGGCCCCACAGGTTGCAGCCGTCCATCTGGGCTGCCTCGACGAGCTCGCTCGGGACCTCGGCGAAGAACGACCGCAGCATCCAGACGGCGAGCGGCAGGTTCATCGCCGTGTAGAGGACGACCAAGACGGTGCGGGTGTTCAGCAGGTCGAGGTCACGCGCGATGATCCACAACGGCATGATCGCTCCGACGATCGGCAGGAACTTCGTCGAGATGAAGAAGAACAGGATGTCCCGCCACCTCTTCATCGGCCGGATCGCGAGTGCGTAGGCGGCGGGCACGGCGAGGATCAGCACGAGGATCGTCGAGACGGTCACGATGACGATGGAGTTCGTGAACGCCTCGGTGAACGAGAGCACGCCGGTCGTGTCCTCGGTGACCTCGCGGAACCGGTCGAGCGTCGGATCGAAGAAGAGCTTCGGCGAGGAGTTCGCGTCGATCTCCTCCTTGAAGCCGTTGAGGACCAGCCAGAACAGCGGGAAGAAGAAGACCAACCCGACGATCCACGTCAACAGACCCAGCAGGTTCGCGACCAGCCGGTTCTGACCGAGGATCGGCTCGGCCTTCTCGCGCCGGACCTTGTTCTTGACCTTCGTGAGCAAAGCGGTCATCACGCCTCTCCTTCCAGCAGGTTCGACAGCACTCGGAGGCCGATGTTGGCGATGATGATCGAGGCGATGACCACGACGATCGAGTAGGCCGAGGCCAGGCCGAAGTCGTTGCCGCCTCCGATCGAACGTTGGGCGATGTAGAACGGGAGGTTCTTCGAATCAGGCGATCCGCCGGTGATCACCTCGATGTGGTCGTAGACCTGGATGAGGTAGATCGAGCCGAGCAGCGTGCCGAGCTCCAGGTACGGACGGAGCTGTGGGAACGTGATCTGGCGGAAGATGCCCCACGACGTGGCGCCGTCGACACGGGCCGCTTCGAGGACCGACGAATCCTGGCCCTGGAGGCCGGCGAGCACGATCAGCATCATGAACGGGCTCCACTGCCAGACCAACACGGTGATCACCGACCACAGCGGGTACTTCGTGGCGAACTCGATCGGCTCGAGACCGAAGAGCTCGATGAACCAGTTGATCACGCCGAACGTGGCGCTGGACATCTGGGTCTTCCAGAGGAACCCTGCGACGACCGGCATCACGAGGAACGGGGTGATCAACAGTGTGCGGACCAGGCCCTGACCCAGGAACTTGCGGTCGAGCAGGATCGCCAGACCGGTGCCGACGATCAGCGAGAGCAGCACGGAGAAGACCGTCATCTGCACGCTCACCAACGCTGCGTCGAGGAAGAACTGGTCGTTCGGGAGCCCGGTGTAGTTCTCGAGCCCGATGAACTCACGCGGTTCCGGCGTGTCGATCCGCCAGTCGGTGAGGCTGTAGAAGAGCGTGAACAGGAACGGGATCTGCGTGACGACGATCGTGAACAGCAACGCCGGCAGGATCGGGATCCGGCGCTTCCATCCCTCGATCCGCTGCAGTCTGCGAACCTCGTCGGCACGAGCTTCGGCAGCCGTCCTCGGACGAGCTTCAGTGGCCGTCGACATGTTCGTTCCCCTTCTCCATCACGTTCCCCTTGCGTTTGCCGTGCACCGGATGGTGCGGGCTGATGGCCCGGCCGAGCGGGGGGAGCTCGGCCGGACCATCAGGTTCTCACAGCTGGATCAGCTGCTGACTTCCGACGCGATGACCTGGCAGTCGCCAAGCGCATCGTCCACGCTCATCGAGCCGGCGATCGCCGCCGAGAACAGCTCGGTGCAGCGGGTGCCGACGTCCTGGAACTCCGGCACACCGACGTACTGCACGCCGGGCAGGCCGGGCCGCGGCTGGAGGCCGGGCATGTCGATCGGCGCGGCGAGCATCGCGTCGAGCGTCTTCCCGGCGAACGAGCCGGCGGCTTCCTGGTAGTTCGGGTTGTCGTAGGTCGACTGACGGGTTCCCGGGGGAACCGCTGCCCAACCACCCGGCAGCTCTTCGGCGGCCAGTTCGATGTAGTCAGGGCTCGTCGCCCAGCTGATGAACTCCCAAGCGGCGTCCTGATCGCCCGTGCTGCCGGTCACGGACAGCGAATCGAGCGTCACGGT
>CBFCWS010000057.1:0-11681 GCA_965601765.1 uncultured Ilumatobacter sp.
CGTAGTCGATGCGCTGACGGCACCAGGATCGCCACGACGTCCGCGGTGGATGGACGACGATCGTGCCGGGCTCGTAGCGCACGACGCCCCCGGCGTCGACGAGACGCCAGACCAGGTCGACGTCCTCGCCGAACCGGAGATCCTCGTCGAATCCGCCGACCCGCCGCACGGCGTCGGTGCGAGCGACGACCGCCGCGGTCGGCACGTAGCTGGTGAGCCGACCCGGACCGACGTTGGCGGGCCGCCGACCCAGATCGAGCGGCGAGTGTCGACGCTCGTACCGCTCCAGGCGGCTCGGGCCCGCCCGTGACCGCACGCGCGGGGCGACGAGCACGACGTCGGGGTCGTCGAAGTGGGGCATCAACCCGGCGAGCCAGCCGGTGGGCAGATCGACGTCGGTGTCGACGAACGCCACGAACGGCGTCGTCACGAGCCCGAGGCCGGCGTTGCGGGCGGCGCCCGGGCCACGGTTGCGGTCGAGGCGGACCCGAGCACCCGGGATCGGCGGCTCGGACCCGTCGTCGACCAGGATCGATCCGGGTGCGACACGATCCGGTCGCCCGAACGCCGGCGTGACGATCGTGACCACCTCCGCCCACTCCCTGCCCGGCACCCCCCGCCGAGGCCGCCCCGACGGCACCGGGTGGATCACGCCGGCGGCGAGCAGCCGATCGACGAGCTCCGTGCGTTCGACCGCCTCGCCCCGCTCCAGCGCCGACATCGTGCGCTGCCCCGCTTCGCTGAGGACGAAGGTCCGCAGGGGAGAACCGCCGGCGACGCGATCGCCGCGCCGGATCACGTCGCGGTCGACGACGTAGCGCCGGCTCCCGGTCACGGCGGCCATTCGGCGGCGGCTCGTCGCACGATCTGCTCGGTCAGCGCAGCGAGGATGCGGATCCCGTCGGCCGCCGACGCGTGGCTCGGATCGCCGAGCACGCCGCCGGGGCTGACCGCCCGCACGCCGGCGCGCCGCAGCTCGGCGATCGTCGGACTCGGGCCGGCGGTGGCGGCGGCGAGGTCGACCGCGTCCGGATCGAGGTGCAGCATGATCGACGTCTCGGTGCACCCGGCGTGCAGATCGCCGCCCTCGACGTGTGGCCAGAACGCGACGACCGTCCGTCCCTCGGCTGTGCCGACCGCGACGGCGCGCTCGACCGCGTCACGGTTCCCGCCGTGCCCGTTGACGAGGAGGACGCCCCTGGCCCAGTCCGCCGAACGGACCAGCTCGACGACGAGCGCGGCGGTGACGTCCGTGCCGACCGACAGCGTCCCCGGGAAGCCCGCGTGCTCGCCCGAGGCCGTGATCGTCAGCGGCGGCGCGACCACGACGTCGTCGCGGGCGTCGGCGAGGCGGTGCGCCACCGCGATCGCGATGCGCGTGTCGGTGTCGAGCGGCAGGTGGGCGCCGTGCTGCTCGCACGACCCGACCGGAACGGCGAGGATCCGGCGCACTCCGTCGGCGAGCTCGGGCCAGCGGAGGTCGCCGAGATGACTGCGCCGCGACTCCATCGACCCATGATGGCCCCCCGGGTGGAGATCTGTGAGAATCGCCCTCCGTGAACGACACCGAGACCGACACAGCGAGCTCCTGGCTGTCGACCGACGACCTCGAAGTGGTCAGGTCGCACCTGCCGATCGTCTACGTCGAGGCGATCCCGGTGCGGCTGGACGCCCTCGGTCAGGTGACCGAGATCGGGCTGCTGCTCCGCCAGGCCGCCGACGGCTCGATCAGTCGCCTCATCGTCAGCGGTCGGGTGCTGTACGGCGAGCGTCTCCGCGACGCGTTGCTCCGCAACTGCGAGAAGGACCTCGGACCGTTCGCGCTGCCCCAGCTCCCGCCGGCACCCGTGCCGTGCGCCGTCGCCGAGTACTTCCCCGACCCCGACGTGTCCGGCTTCCACGACCCCCGCCAGCACGCGGTGAGCCTCGTGTACGTCGTCCCGGTCGCCGGCGAGTGCGAGCCGACCCAGGAAGCGCTCGACCTCGCGTGGTTCAGCCCGGCCGAGGCGGCGTCCCCCGCGGTGATCTCGCAGATGACCGGTGGTCAGGACCGCATCCTCCGGCTCGCGCTCGCCCACGTCGGCCAGTTGCCGTAGGGGCCGCGACCTCGCGGCGTTCCGGACGCGAGGCTCCCCGATCGGCACGCGGCCGGGCAGTACCATCGACTGGCATCATGCGTGCCGATGAGATGTCGCGAACGGTCAGCGTGATGCGGACCGCGCTCGTCGGCCACCAGCTCGTCCGCTTCGACGCACCGGTCCTCGTCGGCCCCCAGCCCGCGCCCGGGCGGACGATCGAGATGGTCGAGCAGCGAGGTCGCCACGTCCACGTCATGTGGGACGACGGGATCGTCCTCGACACCGAGCTGCGCCGCTCGACCGAGTGGCACGTCTACGGCAGGGACGATCCGTGGCGCCGGTCGTGGAACGATCTCGGCGCCTCGATCGAGGTCGACGCCGCCGTGGCGGTGTGCTTCGGCGTCGGCGACATCGAGACGTTCCGTCAGCGTGACCGTCGTCGTCACCCCGGCGCCGGCCGGCTCGGGCCCGACCTGCGGGACCCCGACGCCGACCTGCGCTCGGTCGTCGATCTGCTGCTCGCGTACCCCGACCCCGACCGGCGCGTGCGCGACGCGCTGATCGACGAGCGACTGGTGCGCGGGGTGGGGAACGTCGACCGTTGCGAGACCCTCTGGGCTGTGGAGCTGAGCCCGTGGGCCCACGTCGGCGACCTCGGCCACGCGGACGCGATCCGGGTCGTCAACGCCGCCGCGGCCTGTGTGCGTCGGAGCCCTAGGGCGGAGCCGGAGGTGTACGGACGCTGCGGGCAGGCATGCCGGCGCTGTCGCGACACTGTCGAGTCCCGCCCGGTCGGCCGCTACGGCCGGATGCTCTACTGGTGCCCGGGTTGTCAGACCCGTCTCGACCGGATGACGGTCGACGACACGCCGACCATGGACCCGCACCCCGCGGCGGTCAAGTACCTCGAGGAACTGCCGTGGCGGGTGCGCCGGGACTGATCAACCCCGGCCCATGATGCGATCGACGTCGATCTCGATCGCGACGCGATCTTCCCGCGGTCGGGGCGGTTGGTACCGCTCGGCGTAGGCCGCGACGGCGGCGGCGACCGATTCGGGATCGGTGCGCAACCGGACCGCTCCCTCGAGCGTGAGCCACCGGCCGCCGTCGACCTGCGTGACCGCGGCTCGCCCACCGCGCTCGGCGTTGCGCACCTTCTGCGACCCGGCGGCGCTGATGATCCGCACGATGCGAGCGGCCGGGTCGTAGGCGAAGCCGACCGGGACGACGTGGGGCGAGCCGTCGACTCGCAACGTCGTCAACGTGGCGACATGGGGTTCGCACAGGAAGGCGACCACCGCCGGCTCCAGTCGGTTCGGGTCGAGTGGCACGGGTGAGATCCCTCCGTCGGTCGTGATCGGTCGGTCGCGGTCAGTCGGTCGTGATCGCGGCGAGGACGTTCATGTTGGACGCCTTCGTCGCCGGGTAGAGGGCGGCCACGACCGCTGCGACCACCGTACCGGCGAGGACGATGCCGATCGTCGCCCACGGCAGCGTGATGCCGTCGATGATGTTGTCGGGGACGGCGAGGCTGAGTGCGGTCCCCATCAGCAGCCCGACGACCACACCGACGACCACACCGAACACGGCGACGATCACCGCCTCCCACCGGACCGAGCGGCGGAGCTGGCGGCGGCTCATGCCGACCGCCCGCAGCAACCCGATCTCACGTGTCCGCTCGAACACCGACAGGGCGAGCGTGATCGCGATCCAGAGGAACGAGATCAGGATGGCCATGCCGAGCAGCGTCGAGATGACGACGAGCAGCTGGTTGATCTGTCCCTCCTGTTCGGCCCGGAACTCGCTGTTGTCCTGCACGACCGCCTGGGGGAACTCCTCGACGGCCGCTTCGACGGCCGCCCGGGCCGCCGCGAGGTCGACACCGTCGGCGAGGCGGGCGAGGACGAACTGGTCGCGCGGGGTCTGGTTGCTCACCCGCTCGAGCTCGTCGATCGAGATGTACCACTCGCCGCCGAGGGAGTTGTCCTCGAACAGCCCGGCGACCTGGAGCGTCGACTCGATGCCGTTCTGGTACGTGACGGCGACCTCGTCGCCGACCGCGAGCCCGGCGGACTCCGCTGCGTCGCGGAGGATCACGACCCCACCGTTGCCCTCGAGCGCCTCGAAGCTCCCCGACGACACGTCGAGGTTGGCGAGATCCGGGAAGGCGACCGGGTCGACCGCGGTGAAGTCCTGCCGGTCGTCGCCGATCGTGCCCGAGATGAACCGGAACGGCGACACCGCGCCGATCTCGTCGACCTCGTCGAGGCGCTCGACGACGCTCGGCGGCAGGCCCTGGAACGAGTCGTCGGTGATGATGTAGTCGGCGGTGATCGCGCGGTCGAGGATGCGGCCGAAGGTGTCGCGCAGCGACGAGGCGAACACGGCGGCCGCGCTGATCAGCGCCACGCCGATCATCAGCGCCGACGCGGTCCGTGCGGTCCGCCGTGGCGAGCGCATGGCGTTGTCGCGGGCGATCCGGCCCGGGGTGCCGAAGAGTCGCTGGATCGGAGCGCCGATCGCCGAGCTGACCGGGCGCGCGACCGTCGTCGACAGGCTCGTGACGCCGAGGAAGGTCAGGAGCGCACCGCCGCCGGCGAACACGGCCAGGCCGAGGCCACCGCCCGGCTGGAGGAACAGCCCGATCAGGAACATCGCGACGCCCACACCGGTGACGACGGCGCCGCCGACGAGGCGGCGGCTCGCGCTGAGGGCGGTGAAGCCGACCTCGGGACGCATCGCCGCCACCGGCGGGACGCGTGCTGCCCGCCGGGCGGGCACGAGCACCGAGACCAGGGTCACCCCGATCCCGACGATCACCGACACGATGATCGTTCGGGGCAGCAGCGTGATGTCGAGGTCGGGGAACCCGGCCCCGGCGGTGTTGAAGATCGCGATGATGCCCTGGGCGACGAGGAAGCCGCCGAAGATGCCGACGATCGTCGCGACCGCCGAGACGGCGAGCCCTTCGAGCACGACCAGGCGTCGGACCTGGCTTGCGTTCGCCCCCACGGCCCGGAGCAACGCCAGCTCGCGGAGGCGCTGACCGATCGTGATGCCGAACACGTTGTTGATGATGAACGCCGAGACGAATGCGGTGATGAACGCGAACACGAGGAGACCGGTGCCGAACACGGTGATGATCTCGCCGATCGCGTCCGTCGTCTCGTCGGCGACCTGCTGTCCGGTGACGACCTCGGTGCGCGCCGGCAGGACGTCGCCGATCGCGGCCTGGACGGTGTCGACGTCCGCGCTCTCGGCGACCGCGATGTCGATCGTGTCGACCTGGCCGTCGGCACCGACGATGGACTGGATCTCGTTCGGGTCGAACAGCGACGTCGTGGCGCCGGCGAAGCCGTCCGTGTCGCCGAGGCCGACCAGGCCGACGATGGTGAAGGTCCGCTGCCCGGTGTCGAGCACGACGGTGACCTCGTCGCCGATCGCGTAGTCGACGCGGTCGGCGGTCGCCTTGTCGATCGCGACCTCGTCGGGGCCGACCGGGGCCCGGCCGTCCTTGAGCTCGACCCCGTCGAGACCGTCCTCGCCGGCCCAGCTCGTCGCGATCGCCGGTGCACCGTTGGTCCCGATCGGCTCGCCCTCCTGGTCGAGCATCTGGCCGAACCGGGAGAGGTTGCCCTCGACGAGGGCCACCCCGTCGATCGCCTCGATCTCGGCGACGAGGGCGTCGGGAACCGGATCCCGGGTCGCCTCGGTCGCATCGACGCCGGTCAGCTCGGCGCGGACCTGCAGGTCGACGTCCTCCGCCAGCGAGGTGAAGAGGTTGTCGAACGTGGCCCGCATCGAGTCGGCGAGCACGAAGGCACCGGAGACGAACGACACGCCGAGCGTGATCGCCAACCCGATGAACGCGGCGCGGCCCCACCGGGCTCGCAGCGACGTGCGGACGAGCTTGGTGATCATCTCAGTGCCCCATCTCGCGCATGCGGTCGATGATGCTGTCGGCCGTCGGTGTGCCGATGTCGTCGACGATCTGACCGTCGCCGAGGAACATCACCCGGTCGGCGTAGGCCGCCGCGTTCGGGTCGTGGGTGACCATCACGATCGTCTGCCCGAACTCGTCGACCGCATTGCGCATGAACGTCAGGATCTCGGTGCCGGCGTTGGAATCGACGTTGCCGGTCGGCTCGTCGGCGAAGATGATCGTCGGGCGGCTGGCGAGGGCGCGAGCGACCGCGACCCGCTGCTGCTGCCCGCCGGACAGCTCGCTCGGCCGGTGGGTGAGGCGGTCGGCGAGGCCGACGGTTTCCACCACGCGGTCGACCCACTCGTCGTCCGGGGCGTCACCGCCGAGCATCATCGGGAGGAGGATGTTCTCCTGCGCGGTCAGCGTCGGGATCAGGTTGAACGCCTGGAAGACGAACCCGACCTTCGTGCGGCGCAGCTCGGTGAGCTCGTTGTCGCCGAGGGTCGAGAGGTAGGTCTGGCCGATGAAGACGTCACCGCCGGTGAGGTCGTCGAGTCCGGCCAGGCAGTGCAGGAGGGTCGACTTGCCCGAACCCGACGGACCCATGATGGCGGTGAACCGCCCGGTCTCGAAGGTGACCGTCACACCGTCGAGGGCATGGACGGCGGCATCGCCGACGCCGTAGATCTTGCGGGCGTCGACCGCACCCGCAGCTGCGGTCAGCTGCGAAGCGGCGGGGGGCGGGGGCGCAGTCGTGCTCATGCATGTCATTGTGAGCGTGCGGGACGTCGCTCGTCGTCGTCCCCGCGGATGATCCGGTCTCGACCGCGAGCACGAGAGTCGGGCGGGGCGACCTGGCCCGGGCGGTCGCGTCGCGGGGGATGCTCCTCTGGATGTCAGCCGAGGAGGTGGTCGGCGATCTCGTCGGCCCAGGCGGTCACGTCGGACCAGTCGCGGAAGTCGCCGACGGGAAGATCCTTCTTCGTCGCGACGAACCGTTCGCCGAACGTCAGCCGTGCCGGGTCGAGGCGACTGAGGAAGACGTGGTGCGCGATCGCACCCGTGTCGGCCGCGACGTCGTCGGTCCAGCTCGTGTCGACCTCGGCGCCGTCGGCGCCGTGGCGTGCGCCGGCGCTGAACAACCACAGCGGGTGCTGCCGGAGCTGGGCGGCGTGCTCGTCGACGAAGCGGCGGGCACGGCCCATCCATTCCGAGCTGTAGACGGCGCTGCCGAGCACCACGGCGTCGTCGGCGCGCAGCTCGATGTCGAGGCCGCCGTAGCGCTCGAGCCGCGTGACGTCGGCCGCCAGCCCGCGCTCCGCGAGCCGTCCCGCGAGCTCGTGCGCGATCTCGAGCGTCCCGTCGTGTCGACTCGCCACGATCACGCGCACCTTCATGTCCGTTCTCCCCCTTCTGCCCGGCCGATGGCCGACGGGCCGCAACAGTAAGTTGTCGGCGCACCGGATGACGAAGACGTGGTGCGGCGACCCGACGGGCCAGGCGCCGTCGTTCCGGCAGACGACCGGTCGGTCGGTCGCCGGCCGGCGTCCCGAGGACACCACTCGCGAGGCAGGATCTCGCGGCGGTGTAGGGTCGGCCGGCAGCCGGGACAGACCGCGTGTCGGCTGGAGCCGAAGGGGGCGCTCATGGGGAAGTATCTGGTTCGCGGGAACTACGTCGGTGACGGCGTGAAGGGACTGATGGAGGAGGGCGGCACACGTCGCCGGGAAGCCGCGACGGCGGCCATCGAGTCGGTCGGTGGCACGGTCGAGTGCTTCTACTACGCGTTCGGCGACGCCGACGTGTACGGGATCTGCGAGTTCCCCGACGAGGCCAGCGCGACGTCGTTCTCGTTGCTGGTCAACTCGTCCGGTGCGGTCACGCTCTCGATGACACCGCTGATGTCGGCCGAGGACCTCGACGCGGCAGCGGCCAAGACGCCCTCGTACCGTCCACCCGGGAGCTGACCGACCCGCCCTCGTCGACCGGCGGGCGGCGCACGACACGAGCGGGGACCGGGACCGGCCCGCGCGACGGAACGGACCCGCGCGACGGGGGAGCGGTACGCTCCACGCGCGGTGCGGTGTCGTTCGTGTTCACTGCCGGTCTCGGACGGGGCACGGTTCTGTCAGAACTGCGGACTGCCGCAGCTCGGTGCCGTCGACGAGGAGCGCCGCGTCGTCACCGTGCTCTTCGCCGACATCGCCGGCTTCACGACGCTGGCCGAAGGGCGTGACCCCGAGCGTGTCAAGCGCGTCGTCGACGAGCTGTTCATCGAGTTGCGTCGAGAGATCGAGGCCCACGGTGGCCTGATCGACAAGGTGCTCGGCGACGGGATCGTGGCCCTGTTCGGCGCACCGATCGCGCACGAGGACGACCCGGAGCGCGCCGTCCGGGCCGGGCTGGCCATGCAGACCGTGCTCGTCGCGGCCCGCGCCGACCATCCCGCCGACGTGGTGCGGATGCGCATCGGGATCAACACCGGCGAGGTGCTGGTCGGCACGATCGCAGGCACCGACTACACGGCGATGGGCGACGCGGTCAACACCGCCGCTCGTCTCCAGGAGCTGGCCCCGGTCGACGGCGTGCTGGTCGGCGACAGCACGCGCGCCCAGTGCTCCGACGCGATCCGGTTCCGTCGCGGCGAGGTGGTGTCGCTCAGGGGCCGGGCGACCGCGACCGTGACGTGGATCGCCGAGTCGTTCGACGGCGCCGCCCGGGGTCGCCGCACCGCCGCCCAGGTCGCCTTCGTCGGTCGGCGACCGGAGCTCGCGATGCTCGACGCCGTGAGGACGTCGCTGCTCGCAGGGCGCGCCGCGGTCGTGTCGATCACCGGCGAGGCCGGCATCGGCAAGACGCGGCTGGTGGCAGAGCTGGTCGAGTCGATCGTCGACGTGCGCCCCATGACGACGGTGGTGGCGCGCGGGTGCGCCCCCTACGGCGACACCAGCGTGTGGTGGCCGGTCGCCGGCGGCATCCTCGAGGACCTCGACCTCGATCAGGTCGCCGAGCCCGACGCCCGAGCGTGCATCGCCGACCGCCTCGCGATCGCCGGACCCTTCGCCGCCGGCTCGGCCGAGCTCGAGCGCGCCGTCGAGCTGGTGCTCCACGTGCAGGGTCTGCCGTCGACCTTCGATCGCGTGCCGCCGGAGGACGCCCATGACGCCGTCGTGCAGGCGGTCGTCGCGTGGCTCGAGCGCTCGGCGGCGACGGCCCCGGTCGTGCTGTGGATCGACGACGTCCAGTGGGCCTCGCGGGTGGTGTTCGATCTGCTGCGCGACGCGGTCCGGCAGGTGGCCCACCTGCCGGTCGTCGTGGCGACGACGGCTCGATCCGACCCCGACGCGGTGCCCGACTGGCCACCGGTCCTCCCCGGCACCGTGTCGATGGCGCTGCCGCTCGAACCGCTCCCGCCCGCCGATGCCGTGGATCTCGTGCGTCGGGCCGCCGGCGGCCCGCTGGCGGGCGAGGCGATCGACACGATCATCCTGCGCAGCGGCGGCAACCCGCTGTACCTGATCGAGCTCGCCCGGGCGACCGTCCGCAGCGGCGGAGAGCTCCCGGTCTCGCTGCGCGCCGTGATCTCCGCCCGCCTCGACCAGCTGTCGCCCGGCGCCCGCCGGATCGTCGACAACGCGGCGATCCTCGGCAACGAGGGGCGCATCCTGTCGCTCGAGCAATTCGCCGACGAGCTCGACGAAGCGTTCGACCGACCGGCGCTCGCCGAGGTCGCCGACACCGGACTGCTCGACTGGAACGGGGATCGCTGGCGCTTCCGCAGCGACATCGTCCGCGAGGTCGCCTACGAGACCCTGACCAAGCAGGCGCGAGCGCAGCGACACGCCGGTGTCGCGAGGTACCTGCGCGCACACGAGCCCCAGCTCGTCGACCGTCGGGCACATCACGCCGCCACCGCTGCGGAGCTGGTGCGCGAGCTCGGACCGGTCGCCGGCGTCGCCGACGACATCCGCCGCCAGGCAGCCGAGCTGCTGCTGTCGTCCGCCGGCTCGTGGCTCGGTCAGGGCGCGGCACGGCGCGCCGAGCAGGCTGCACAGCGCGGCCTGGGTCTCGCCGAGCCCGGTTCGGCCGTGCACCGTCGGTTGCTGCTCGCGCGGGCCAACGCCGTCGTCGACCTGCACGAGCTGCCGCGGGCGCGATCGTTGCTCGGTGAGCTGGTCGCCGTCGCCGACGGTGCCGGCGACCGGCCGATGCGGGCCGAGGTGCACCGCTTGCAGGGTGAGGTCGACCGCCTCGGCGGAGATCTGGTCGCGTCGCGGCGGCACCTGGCACAGGCGGTCGACGAGTTCCGGGCGCTCGGCGACGAGGATCGGCTCACCGAGGCGATCCTCGCCCGGGGGTTCGCCGAGATCTTCGGAGGCTCGCTCGCCGAGGCCGAACGGTTCCTCGGTGACGCCGAGCGCAGGTCGCGCCGGGCCGGCGACACGAGTGGCGCCGCCTGGGCGCTCCAGCACCGGGCTTGGGTCGCCTTCGTCGTCGGCGACCACCGTGCCGCCGAGGAGCTCCTCGCCGAGGCCGGAGCGCTGTTCCGGCAGGTCGGCGACCGGCGCGGGCGGGCATGGTCGTACGGACTGCTCGGCTACGTCATGCACTTCAACCGTCGCGACGACGAGGCGCTGCGGCTCGCGCACACCGCGATCGAGGAGTCGTTCCGGTGGGGCGACGAGTGGGGTGCATCGATGATGCGCAACCTCGTCGCCAGCGTCGCGCTGTGGCGGGGCGAGCTCGCCGCGGCCCGCGAGTCGTCGTCGCGAGCGCTCTCCGGGTTCCGGCGGATCGACGACCGCTTCGGGATGCTCCTGGGCCTCGCGACGTTCAGCCGCGCGAGCATCGGGCTCGGACACTTCGCCGACGCCGAGCGTTCGGTCGAGGAGATCGTCGCCCTCGCCGGCTCGTTCGGCGCCCTGGCCTGGGCGCCGCTCGCAGCGGCGGGCGCCGAGATGCACCTCGGGCGTGGCGCGAGGGCTCGCGAGCTCGCGCAGCACGCGGTCGAGCGCCTCGACCTGACGGGTGCGAGCCTCGCCGAGGCCACGGTCGTCGTCGCGTTCGGCCAGCTGCTGAGCGGTGATCCGGAGGCCGCGCTCGCGACCCTCGACGGCGTGCAGCCGCTGCCGTTCGCCCGGGCGGCGCGGGCCACGGCGTCGGCCCTCGTCGGCGACGCCGAGGCCGCGCTCGCCGACGCGGACGCCGTCGCGGGGACGGACGCCGTCGGCTACTGGGACGACGTCGTCGTCACCGTCGCGGCAGCGGTGGTCGACCCGCAGCGGCGTCGTGCGCTGCGCGAACGCGTCGACCGGCTCGACGACGTCGTCGTCGCCGCCTACGCACGACGCGTGCTCGAGCGCGTCGACGGTCGTGCTCCCGGCGGCGGGACGCCGATCGGGGACTGGGCGGCGCTCGCCGACGCGCTGGCGGCGGTCTCACCCCCGGGATCGGCCGGCGAATCAGTCGGCGGCGGGTAGACGCAGCTCGAACCGGGCGCCGCCGAGATCGGCGTCGCCGACCGCGACCGATCCCCCGCTCGCCCTCGCGACGGTCGCGACGACGGCGAGGCCGAGCCCGGCACCGCCCGCGTCGCGATGCCGCGCCTCGTCGAGACGGACGAAGCGTTCGAAGACGCGATCGCGGTCGTCCTCGGCGATCCCGGGCCCGTCGTCGTC
>CBFCWS010000058.1:0-11657 GCA_965601765.1 uncultured Ilumatobacter sp.
GGGTCGACGTCACCGGCACCAGCAGGGGCAAGGGGTTCGCCGGCGTCATGAAGCGCCACAACTTCTCCGGGCAGGGCGCCAGCCACGGCAACCAGAAGAACCACCGCACGCCGGGCTCCGTCGGCGCGTGCTCGTTCCCCGGGCGCGTGTTCAAGGGGCAGCGCATGCCGGGCCACATGGGCAACCAGCAGGTGACGACGCTCAACCTCGAGGTCGTGTCGGCCGATGCCGAGCGCAACCTGTTGCTGATCAAGGGATCGGTGCCCGGTCCCAACGGTGGCGTCGTCTCGGTGCGCAACGCCGTCAAGGCCGCGGTGAAGGGAGCCTGACCATGCCGCAGATCACGAAGAAGAACGCCGCCGGCGCCGACGCCGGCACGATCGAGCTCGACGACGCCCTGTTCGCCGTCCAGCCCAACGTGCCCGTGATGCACCAGGTCGTGACCGCACAGCTCGCCGCCCGCCGGGCGGGCACGCAGAGCACCAAGACCCGCTCGGAGGTCCGCGGTGGCGGCGCCAAGCCGTACCGCCAGAAGGGGACCGGCAACGCCCGCCAGGGTTCGATCCGTGCGCCGCAGTTCACCGGTGGCGGCGTGGCGCTCGGCCCCAAGCCGCGCTCGTACTCGCAGAAGACGCCGAAGAAGATGATCGCCCTCGCGCTCCGCTCGGCGCTCAGCGACCGTGCCGCCGCCGGCAAGGTGGTCGTCGTCGACGAGTGGGGTTGGGAGCAGCCCTCCACCAAGCAGGCCGAGGCCGCCCTCACCAAGCTCGGTGTCGACGGCAGGGTCCTGGTCGTCGTCGGTCGCGACGACGCCGCTGCGGCGCTCAGCTTCCGCAACCTCCCCGAGGTCCAGCTGATCGCTCCGGCGGAGCTCAACGCCTACGACGTCCTGTGCAACGACTGGATCGTCTTCACCGAGTCCGTGCTCCCCGAGTCGAAGCCCGACACGAAGCCGGCCGAGCGCGAAGCGGGCGTGGTCGAGCAGGTCGCCGAGACCGTCACCGCCGCCGCGACCACCGTCGCCGAGGCCGCCTCCACCGTCGCCGATGCCGCGTCCACCGTCGCCGACGAGGTGGTCGACGAGGTGGTCGACGCGACCTCCTCGGTGGTCGAGACGGTCGCCGACGTCATCACGAGCGACGACGCCGACGACGAGTCCACCGACTCGTCGGTGGCCGACGAGGCGGGCGCCGGCGACGAGCCCGCCCTCGAGGAGGAAACGAAGTGAAGGATCCCCGCGACATCATCCTGAAGCCGGTCGTCTCCGAGAAGAGCTACGAGCTCATGGAGATGGGCGTCTACACGTTCCAGGTGCACCCGAGCGCCAGCAAGCCGGAGATCCGCGACGCGGTCGAGGCGATCTGGGGCGTCGATGTGCTGAAGGTCAACACGCTCAACCGCAAGGGGAAGGTCTCCCGCGTGCGTGGCACGAACCGCCGCGGCTCGAAGCCCGACACCAAGCGGGCGATCGTCACGCTCGCAGCGGGTGAGATCCCGCTGTTCGACAACTGAGGCAAGGACTGATCATGGCGATTCGTTCCCGCAAGCCCACCAGCGCCGGCCGTCGGTTCCAGACGTCGTCGGACTTCTCCGACGTCACCAAGTCGACGCCCGAGAAGTCGCTGCTGGCCAAGAAGTCCAAGACCGGCGGCCGCAACACCTACGGCCGCATGACGTCGCGTCACCGCGGCGGGGGCCACAAGCAGCGCTACCGCATCATCGACTTCAAGCGCACCAAGGACGGTGTACCGGCGCGCGTCGCCGGCATCGAGTACGACCCGAACCGGACCTGCCGCATCGCGCTGCTGCACTACGCCGACGGCGAGAAGGCCTACATCCTGGCGCCCAAGGGCCTCGGCGTCGGCGATCACGTCGAGTCGGGTCACGGCGCCGACATCAAGCCGGGCAACGCCATGCCGTTGCGCTACATCCCGGTCGGTACGACGATCCACAACGTCGAGCTCCGGCCCGGCCAGGGCGGCAAGATCGGCCGGTCGGCCGGCATCGCCGTCCAGCTGGTCGCCAAGGAGGGCTCCCACGCCACCCTTCGCATGCCCTCGACCGAGATGCGCCGGGTGCCGATCGACTGCCGGGCGACCGTCGGTGAGGTCGGCAACGCCGAGCACGAGCTCGTCAAGGTCGGCAAGGCCGGTCGCAACCGCTGGAAGGGCGTCAAGCCACAGACCCGCGGTGTGGCGATGAACCCCGTCGACCACCCGCTCGGTGGCGGCGAGGGTCGTTCCTCGGGCGGTCGTCCGGCGGTGTCGCCGTGGGGCAAGCCCGAGAGCCGTACTCGCAACAAGAACAAGCCCAGTCAGAAGCTCATCGTTCGTCGCCGTCGCACCGGCAAGGGCCGCCGGTAGAGGCGGGGAAAGGTCTCGGAGAGGATCCCATGACTCGCAGTCTCAAGAAGGGTGCCTTCGTCGACGAGCACCTGCTCGCGAAGGTCGACGCCCAGAACGCCGCCGGCGAGCGCAAGGTCATCAAGACCTGGTCCCGGCGCAGCACGATCATCCCCGACATGGTCGGCCACACGATCGCGGTCCACGACGGCCGCAAGCACGTCCCGGTGTACGTCACCGAGTCGATGGTCGGTCACAAGCTCGGCGAGTTCAGCCCGACCCGGACGTTCCGGTTCCACGCCGGCCAGGAGAAGGGGGCGAGGCGCTGATGCGTGGCCCCAAGCTCAACGAGGGCGCCACGCAGGCCACGATGCTGGCCGGTGAGCGCCACGGGACGAAGGCGACCGCCAAGTACCTCCGCTCGTCGGCGTACAAGGCGCGCGTCGTCCTCGACCTCATCCGCGGCCTCGACGTGCGTCGGGCCGACGAGGTCCTCCAGTTCACCGATCGTGCGATCGCCCGTGACATCCGCAAGGTGCTGGCCTCCGCGGTCGCCAACGCGACCGACATCGACAACGGGGCCTACATCGGCGATGCCGACGAGCTGTTCGTGCTGGCGTGCTTCGCCGACGAGGGCCCGACCCTGCGCCGCTTCCGCCCCCGGGCCCGTGGCCGCGCGACGCGGATCCGCAAGCGCACCTGCCACGTGACGGTCGTCGTCGCCCGGATGAGCGACGAGCGCCTCGAGATCGCGCAGGCCCGTGCCGAGGGTTCCGGCGCCGGAGCCGCCGCCAGCCGCCGTGCCCGCGTCGAGCGCAGCCGCCAGCGCGCCGCCGAGGCCCGCGACGCACTCGACGCCGAGACCGCTGTCGAGGACGCCGAGGACGCGCTCGACGACCAGACCGCCGACGACGTGGTGGCCACCCCCGACGAGGTCGAGGGCGTCGCCGACGTCGACGACGCGGCCGACACCGCCGAGACCCAGATCGACGACGACACCGACACCGTCGCCGATGCCGATGCCGATGTCGAGACCGAGGCCGTCGCCGACGCCGAGACCGTCGCCGATGCCGAGACCGACACCGATGCCGAGGGCGTCGCGGACACCGGGTACGCACCGGGCGAACATGCCGGGTCGGTGCTGCCGGATGCCGAGGGCAACGGCCCCGACACGCATCCGATCAAGGGGAACGTCGACTCGATGCTCTACCACACGCCGGACAGTCGGTACTACAAGGTCACCAAGGCCGAGGTGTGGTTCGACACCGAGGAGAACGCCCGGGCCGCCGGCTTCAGCCAGCCCGGCACCACGAAGGACGAGGACGACAAGTGATCGCAACCATGAACCGCGTCGACCTGCGGGCAGACGCCGACGGAAGCGCCGGCGACGAGGCGCAGTCCGATCGAGGAGAACCGCAGGGCCGACGAGGAGGACATCGATAATGGGTCAGAAGATCAACCCGTACGGCTTCCGGCTCGGGGTCAGCACCGACTGGAAGAGCCGCTGGTTCTCCGATCGCGACTACAAGCAGTACCTCACCGAGGACTGGAAGATCCGCCAGTCGATCATGGACCGGCTCGAGTCGGCGGCGATCAGCCGCATCGAGATCGAGCGGACCCGCGACAAGCTCCGCGTCGACGTCCACACCGCCCGTCCGGGCATCGTGATCGGTCGCCGCGGCGCGCAGGCCGACGAGCTCCGGGCGATGATCACCGAGATCACCGGCAACCCGAAGATCCAGCTCAACATCGTCGAGATCAAGACGCCCGAGCTCGATGCCGCTCTGGTCGCCCAGGGTGTCGCCGATCAGCTCGCGAACCGGATCGCGTTCCGCCGGGCCATGAAGCGCGCCGTGCAGAACGCGCAGCGTGCGGGTGCACTCGGCATCCGGGTGCAGTGCTCCGGCCGCCTCGGCGGCGCCGAGATGAGCCGCACCGAGTGGTACCGCGAAGGCCGCGTCCCGTTGCACACGCTGCGCGCCGACATCGACTACGGCTTCCGCGAGGCCAAGACCGCCAACGGTCGGGTCGGCGTGAAGGTGTGGCTCTACAAGGGCGACATCCTGCCGTACAAGTCCTCGAACGAGGACAAGATCGCCCGCGAGGCGGCGATGGCCGTGGGCGAGACCTCCGGGCAGACCGCCGACGCCGGACCGCGCAAGGTCGTCTCCTCGGCCGCCCGTCGTCGCGACGTGGCCCCCGAGCCCGAGACGCAGCCGCTGATCAAGGACGCCGACCCCGAGCTCGAGAAGTTGCTCGACGAGGAAGAGACCATCGACCGCCAGACCCGCGAGGGGCAGCAAGCGCCCCACTTCCGCGGTGACGACTGAGCGGTCGGAGAGGAGGAGCACATCATGTTGATGCCCCGCAAGGTCGCCCACCGCAAGCATCACCGCGGTCGGACGAGGGGAATGGCGAAGGGTGGTACCGAGCTCGCCTTCGGCGAGTACGGGATCCAGGCGCTCGAGCCCGGCTGGCTGAGCGCCCGCCAGATCGAGGCCGCCCGTATCGCGATGACCCGTTCGATCCGTCGAGGCGGCAAGGTCTGGATCAACATCTTCCCGGACAAGCCCGTCACCAAGAAGCCCGCCGAGACCCGCATGGGATCGGGCAAGGGCAACCCGGAGTTCTGGGTCGCCGTCGTCAAGCCGGGCCGGATCCTGTTCGAGCTGTCGTTCCCCGACGAGGACCAGGCGCGCGTCGCGCTCAACAAGGCGATCCAGAAGCTGCCGATCAAGGCGCGCATCGTCACCCGCGAGGAGGTGATCTGACGTGGCCACGAAGAAGGAGAAGCTGGTCCAGATGGACCTGAACGAGCTCGTCGAGGAGCTGCGCGAGACCAAGCACGAGGCCCTCAACCTCCGCTTCCGCAACGCGACCGGCCAGCTCGAGAACACCGCCGAGATCACCAAGGTCCGGCGTCAGATCGCACGCATCAACACCCTCATCCGCGAGCGCGAGATCGCGGCGGCCGAGGCAGGAGAATGACGATGTCCGACGACCAGAACACCACTGACACAGCAACCACCGCCGACGACCCGTCCTCGCTCGCTGACTCGCCGTCAGCCGGCGAGCGAAGCGCCGGCGACGAGCTGGACGCGGCGCGAGGAGGAAGCGCAGCGGACGACGAGTCCGCCATCCAGACCGGAAGCGCAGCGGACGACGAGCCCGCCGACAGGAAGGCGCGCAAGACGCGCGAAGGGGTGGTGACGTCGGCGTCGATGGACAAGACCATCGTCGTCACCGTGACCGATCGCGTGCGTCACCCGAAGTACAACAAGTTCGTCCTGCGGACGAAGAAGCTGTACACCCACGACGACGCCAACGACGCCGGCATCGGCGACCGCGTGCGCGTCATGGAGACCCGCCCGCTGAGCAAGAACAAGCGTTGGCGTCTCGTCGACGTCCTGGAACGGGCGAGGTGATCCGATGATCCAGCAGGAATCGCGACTGCGCGTCGCGGACAACTCCGGCGCCAAGGAAGTGCTGTGCATCAAGGTGCTCGGTGGCACCCGGCGGCGCTACGCCTCGATCGGCGACGTGTTCGTCGCCACCGTCAAGGACGCCATCCCCGGCGCTGCCGTCAAGAAGGGCGAGGTCGTCAAGTGCGTTGTCGTCCGCGTGAAGAAGGAGAAGCGCCGCCCCGACGGCAGCTACATCCGCTTCGACGAGAACGCCGCCGTGCTCATCAAGGACGATCTCACACCCCGCGGTACCCGCATCTTCGGTCCCGTCGGTCGTGAGCTCCGCGATCGGCGCTTCATGCGCATCGTGTCGTTGGCCCCGGAAGTGATCTGAGGACTGATCGGAAATGAAACTTCGAAAAGGTGACCACGTCCGCGTGATGACGGGCAAGGACCAGGGCAAGGAAGGCGTCGTGGAGCGCGTGCTGCGCAAGCAGAACCGGGTGATCGTCACGGGCGTCAACACGGCGGCCAAGCACCAGCGCGCCGTGCGCGCGAACGAGCAGGCCGGGATCATCGACAAGGACATGCCGGTCGACGCCTCGAACGTGATGTACCTCCACAAGGGCAAGCCCGTCCGGCTCGGCTACTCGACGAACGCCAAGGGCGAGAAGGTCCGCGTGGCCCGTCCGAGCGGCGAGGAGATCTGAACATGGCAACGACCGCAACCCAGCCGCGGCTCAAGGCCCGGTACCAGAACACGATCAAGTCGCAGCTCGCCAAGGATCTCGGCATCGAGAACGACATGCAGATCCCGAAGCTCGACAAGATCGTCATCAACATGGGCGTGGGTCGCGCCACGCAGCAGCCGTCGCTGCTCGAGCGCGCCGTCGAGGAGCTCACCCTGATCTCGGGGCAGAAGCCGATCGTGACGTACGCCCAGACCTCCATCGCCGGCTTCAAGCTCCGCGAGGGTCAGGCGATCGGCTGCAAGGTCACCCTCCGCGGTGACCGGATGTGGGAGTTCTTCGACCGGTTGCTCGCCGTCGCCATCCCTCGCATCCGCGACTTCCGTGGGCTGCCGGCCCACTCGTGGGACGGCAGGGGCAACTACACCTTCGGTCTCCGCGACCAGACGGTGTTCCCCGAGATCAACATCGACACCGTCGACCAGCCGCGCGGCATGGACATCTCGATCGTCACCACGGCGACCGACAACGAGGGCGGCATGGCGCTGCTCGACGCCTTCGGCTTCCCGTTCAAGCGTGGCGCCGAGGCCGACGCCGCCCCCCGCAAGAAGAAGAGCCGCGGCCCGTCCCGCGGTGGCAAGAAGAAGTGATCGAGTAGGCGAAGAAGGACATGGCCAAGAAAGCACTCATCAACAAAGCCGCCGCCAAGCCGAAGTACAAGGTGCGCGGCTACACGCGCTGCCGTCGCTGCGGCCGGTCGCGCTCGGTGTTCCGCAAGTTCGGTCTGTGCCGTGTGTGCCTGCGCGAGCTCGCACACGCCGGTGAGATCCCCGGTCTGACGAAGTCGAGCTGGTGAAGGGAGTAACGACATGCTGACCGACCCCATCGCCGACATGCTGACCCGGATTCGCAACGCGAACACGGCGATGCACGACGAGGTGCGCATGCCCTCGTCGAAGCAGAAGGTGGCGCTCGCCAAGGTGCTCGAATCGGAGGGATACATCGACGGGTTCGCCGTCTCCCCCTCGACGCGAGGGCCCGGCGACACGCTGACCATCTCGATGAAGTACTCGCCGGATCGTGACCGTACGATCTCGGGCCTTCGTCGCATCTCCACCCCCGGCCTGCGGGTGTACCGCAAGGCCGACGCCGTGCCGCGCGTGCTCGGCGGGCTCGGGGTGGCCGTCCTGTCCACGAGCCACGGGCTGATGACCGACCGCGAGGCGCGCCAGCGCAACGTGGGCGGCGAGGTCCTCTGCTACGTCTGGTGAGCCAGGCGAGAAAGGACTGATGACACATGTCTCGCATCGGTAAGGCACCGGTCGCCGTCCCCTCGGGCGTCGACGTGACGATCGCCGACGGCTCGATCACGGTCAAGGGCCCGAAGGGGACCCTGAGCCGCACGATCCCCGGCGGCATCACGATCACCCAGGACGACGGCACGCTGATCTTCGAACGGCCCGACGACGACCGCAGGAACCGTGCGCTCCACGGACTGACCCGCAGCCTCGTCGACAACATGGTCACCGGCGTGACCGAGGGCTTCCGCAAGGAGCTCGAGATCGTCGGCGTCGGCTATCGCGCCGAGGCCCAGGGCCCGAACGCGCTGCGACTCAACCTCGGCTTCAGCCATCCGGTCAACGTCCAGGCGCCGGAGGGCATCAGCTTCGAGGTCCCGGCGGCGACCCAGGTCGTCGTGACCGGCATCGACAAGGAGGTCGTCGGGCAGGTCGCCGCCGACATCCGAAGCATTCGCAAGCCCGAGCCGTACAAGGGCAAGGGTGTCCGGTACGCCGGCGAGCGCATCCTGCGCAAGGCCGGCAAGGCCGGCAAGAAGTGATGGGAAGGCAACCATGACCGACATCGCCAAGGCACGGCGCCAGGGTCGCATCCGACGCCACCGCCGTGTCCGCAAGAAGGTGCACGGCACAGCGGCTCGTCCGCGCCTCGCCGTGTTCCGATCGAACAAGCACATCTCGGCGCAGCTGATCGACGACGACGCCGGCGTGACGCTCGCCGCCGCCTCTTCGAACGAGGCCGACCAGCGCGCCGCCGGCCACGGCAGCAGCGTGGCCGCGGCCGAGCGGGTCGGCGAACTGCTCGCCGAGCGCGCCAAGGCCGCCGGTGTCAGCACGGTCGTGTTCGATCGTGGTGGCTTCGCCTACCACGGTCGCGTCGCCGCCGTCGCCGAGTCCGCCCGCAACGCAGGACTGGAGTTCTGATGTCGAACAATCGCAACCGCAGCGACCGCAGCCGCAACGACCGCGGCAACGAGGAGCGCAGCGACGAGGGTGGTCTGCGCGAATCGCGGGTGATCACGATCAACCGCGTCGCCAAGGTCGTCAAGGGCGGTCGTCGTTTCAGCTTCACGGCGCTGGTCGTGATCGGCGACGGCAACGGGCGCGTCGGGCTCGGGTACGGCAAGGCCAAGGAAGTGCCGCTCGCCATCCAGAAGGGCACCGACGAGGCCAAGCGCAACCTGTTCGAGGTCCCCCTCGCGGGTTCGACGATCATCCATCCGGTGATCGGCGAGACCGGTGGCGGACGGGTGCTCATGAAGCCCGCCGCCGAAGGTACCGGCGTCATCGCCGGTGGCGCCGCCCGCGTCGTCCTCGAGGAGGCCGGCGTCCACGACATCCTGTGCAAGTCGCTCGGATCGGCCAACCACATCAACGTCGCCCGCGCCACGATCGCCGGGCTCAAGGCGCTCCAGCGGCCCGACGAGGTCGCCGCACGGCGCGGCATCCCGGCCGAGGACTTCGTGCCCAAGGGCTTGCTCAACGCCTACAACGAGCGCCAGAAGCAGATGGCCGCCGGTGCCGCCGCGGCCAACGACTGAGGACTCCCATGAGCGAGAACACCATCAACGTGACCCAGGTGCGCTCGGGCATCGGCGCCAAGCCGAAGACCCGTGGCACGCTGCGCGCCCTCGGCCTCGGCCGCATCGGCGCGAGCAACACGCTGCCCGATCGACCGGAGATCCGAGGGATGCTTCGCCGCGTGCCACACCTCGTGGAGATCTCCGACGTCGTGGCCGACGACACCGCCGACGACACCGCCGACGACAAGGACAACTGACATGCGAACCGACGACCTCGCTCCAGCACCCGGCTCGACCGCGCGCGCCAAGCGCGTCGGGCGCGGCACGGGTGGCCGAGGCGGCAAGACGGCCGGCCGTGGCACGAAGGGCCAGCGCGCCCGCAACACCGTCGCACGCGGGTTCGAGGGCGGGCAGATGCCGCTCAAGCAGCGCGTGCCGAAGCTGAAGGGCTTCACCAACCCGTTCCGGGTCGAGTACACCGCCGTCAACCTCGACACCCTCCAGCGCCTGGCCGACGACGGCGAGACCACCGTCACGCCCGAGATGCTGCACGCCCACGGGCTCGTCCGCTCGGACGCGTTCGTGAAGATCCTCGCCCGCGGCGAGGTGTCGAGCAAGCTCGACGTCCACGCCCACGCCATCTCGAAGTCGGCGGACGCCGCGATCACGGCGGCAGGAGGATCCGTCACGCTGATCGAGCTGCCGTTCCGCGCCGAGGGCAAGGCCGGCCGCCCGGCGGCGAAGGGCAACCAGTTCACCAACCGCTGATCGGGCTCACCGGCTCGTGCGCACGCTGCGTTCCTCCGGAGGCGTCGAGCGCCTGACCGGGCGGCCCCCGGCGCGGGATCGCCCGACGGTGGTCGGACGCAGCAGGCTCGCTGTCCGTGTCAATCGCTCCGCACCACCCGCGGTGGCCATCGGCGGCGGACGTGCCTGGCCGTCCGCCTCGGCGCCCGGGTAACCTACCAACCGCTCCCCACCTCGAAAGAAGCCCATGTCGGCGCTGTCGAACGTCAAGAACATCTTCAAGGTCACCGACCTGCGCAACAAGGTGCTGTTCACCTTCATGATCGTCGCGCTCTACCGCGTCGGGGCCGCGATCCGTGTCCCGGGCGTCGACCCGCTCGCGATCGACCAGCTCCGCGAGGGTGCCCAGGACGGTGCACTCGGGCTCTTCAACCTGTTCTCCGGCGGTGCGTTCGAGTCGTTCTCGGTGTTCGCCCTCGGCATCATGCCGTACATCACGGCGAGCATCATCATGCAGGTGCTCGGCGTCGTGATCCCGAAGCTCGAGGAGCTGCAGCAGCAGGGGGCGGTCGGCCAGCGCAAGATCACCCAGTACACCCGGTACGTGACGATCGCGCTCGCCACGCTCCAGGCGACGGTGCTGGTCTTCCTCTTCGGCAACGGCGGCGGCGGGGCCTTCTTCTCGGCGGTGCAGGCGCCGACCGTGCCGCTGCTCCCGGACGGCATCTGGCCGCGCGGCTACCTCATCATCCCCACGCTCGTCGCCGGGACGGCCGTGCTGATGTGGATGGGCGAGCTGATCAGCCAGCGGGGGATCGGCAACGGCATGTCGATGATCATCTTCGCGTCGGTGGTCGCGTCGCTGCCGGGTGGCTTCTACTCGATCCTGCAGCTCAACAAGTGGTTCTGGTTCGTCGTGATGGTCGTCGTGACACTCGGGATCATCGTGGCGGTCGTGTTCGTCGAGCTCGGCCAACGGCGCATCCCGGTCCAGTTCGCGAAACGCGTGGTCGGCCGCCGGATGATGGGCGGCCAGAACACCTACATCCCGCTCAAGGTCAACCAGTCCGGCGTCATCCCGATCATCTTCGCCAGCTCGATCCTGCTGTTGCCGGCCATCATGGTGAGCTTCCTCGGCGGCTCGAACGAGGGCTGGCGGGCCGACATCCAGCGATTCGTCGACCAGTACATCCTCAACAGCCAGAACATCGTCTACGTCACGCTGTTCGCCCTGCTGATCATCGCGTTCGCCTACTTCTACAACTCGATCGCCTTCGATCCGGTGCGTCAGGCCGATCAGATCCGCCGTCAGGGCGGGTTCATCCCCGGCGTCCGTCCCGGCCCCAAGACCGAGGCCTACCTCGCCAAGGCGGTCAACCGGATCACGCTCCCGGGCGCGGTGTTCATCGCAATCGTCGCGATCACGCCGTACCTGATCCTGTGGGCCGCCGACGTGAACACCTTCGCCTTCGCCGGCACCAGCGTGCTCATCTCCGTCGGGGTGGCGCTCGAGCTGATGCGTCAGATCGACAGCCAGCTCATGCTCCGCAACTACGAGGGCTTCCTCAAGTAGGGGCGGGCTCGTCGTCCGCTGCGCTTCCTCTCTTGATGGCGGGCTCGTCGTCCGCTGCGCTTCCTCCTCGCGCCGCGTCCG
>CBFCWS010000059.1:0-11647 GCA_965601765.1 uncultured Ilumatobacter sp.
GCGACTCTGTGGAAGCGATCGCGTGCGCCGGCGTCAAGATCACTGCCACAAAATCCGTGCCTGCCGCCCCAGCGACTCTGTGGAAGCGATCGCGTGCGCCGGCGTCAAGATCACTGCCACAAAATCCGTGTCTGCCGGCCAGCGACTCTGTGGAAGCGATCGCGTGCGCCGGCGTCGCGATCACTGCCACGAAGTGCGAGTGTGCCGCCGCGTCGATGCTGTGGCAGCGATCGCGATGTGGCGCCGACACCACCGCGCACCGCGCCGCGCGAAGATGAACGGATGGTGAACGGAGGGGGGCGCCGAGATGTACGGAGCGCGGCTCGGGCGCTGCCGGATCGGGCGAAGCGTCACCTCCGCTCGGTCTTCGCATCGGAGACGCCACGCACCGACGTGGTCGCCGCGGTGGTCGTCACGGCGCTGATGGTTCCCCAGGCGCTCGGCTACGCCGCGCTCGCCGGCGTGCCGGTCGAGGCCGGACTGTACGCGATCCCGCTCGCGCTGGTCGTCTACGCCCTCCTCGGCTCGTCGCCGCAGCTGATCGTCGGGCCGGTGTCGACCGTTTCGGTGCTCTCCGGATCGCTCCTCGCGGCGTGGGGCGTCGGGACGCCGGACGAGGCGCTCGCCGTCGCCGGGGTCCTCGCCCTGCTGTCCGGTCTGATGCTGATCGTCGGCGGCGCCCTGCGGATCGGTTGGGCGGCCGAGTTCCTGTCCAAGCCGATCATCACCGGCTTCGTGTTCGGTCTGTGCGTCGGCATCGTGATCGGTGAGATCCCCGTCCTGCTCGGGCTCGGTCGCAGCCGCGGGCCGATCTGGGAGCGCATCAGGGACATCGTCGAGTCGGTCGACGAGCTCCACGTCCCGACGGCGATCATCGGTGCCGTCTCGCTCGTGGTGCTCTTCCTCGGCAACCGGATCCACCGCTCGGTGCCGTGGGGACTGCTGCTCGTCGCGGGCGGTCTCGTGCTCTCCGACGTCTTCGACATCGCCGACGAGGGCGTCGCCGTCGTCGGCGCCGTGCCCGGCGGGTTGCCGGTCCCCGGACCTCCCGATCTCTCCCTCAGCGAGTACGGCGGCCTGGTCGTCGGGGCGGGGGCGATCGCCCTGGTCGGCCTCGCCGAGAGCCTCAGCGCAGCCCGTCTGTTCGCGGTGCGCAACGGCTACCGCGTCGACGCCGACCGGGAGTTCGTCGCGACCGGGGCTGCGAACATCGCGGCGAGCATGAGCGGGGGCTTCGGCGTCGCCGGCAGCCTCTCCAAGACCGCCACCGTCGACAGCATCGGCGCCCGCTCGCAGTTGACCGGTCTGGTCTCCGCCGCACTCGTCGTGGTCCTGCTCGTCTCGTTCGCGTCGTCGCTCGAGCCGCTCCCCCTGGCGATCCTGTCGGCGACCGTGATCCGCGCCGTCTGGGGACTGATGGACGTCGCGGCCATCCGCCGCTACCGGGCGATCCGCACCAACGACTTCGTCGCCGCGCTGGCGGCGATGATCGGCGTGATCGTGTTCGGAACGCTGCCGGGGCTCCTCGGCGCGGTCGCGCTCTCGGTCCTCGGCCTCGTGTACCGCTCGAGCCGGCTCGACATCGACGTGCTCGGCAAGGTGACGGGCGAGAAGGCGGCGTGGGGATCGCTCCGTCGTCACGCCGACCATCGCACGATCGACGGGGTGCTCGTGCTCCGCCTGAGCGCGCCGCTGTTCTGGGTGAACGCGGCGCGCGCCAGCAGCCTCGTCATGGACCAGGTGCTCGCCGAGGAGGAGGTCCGGGCGGTCGTGCTCGATCTCGAGGCGACCAACCAGCTCGACACCGGCAGCGCCGACGAGGTCGCCACCCTGATCGGCATGTTGCGCGCCCGCGGCGTCGAGGTCTACATCGTGCGGGTCATGCACCACGCCCGGACCGTGTTGCGGCGAGCCGGCGTGATCGACCTGCTCGGCCGGGGCCACATGTGGCGCACCATCTCCCAGGGCGTGAAGGCCGCGCAGGAAGACCTGGGCCGGCTCGACGCGGCCGAGCCACCGCCCGAGCCGGCGTCAACTCGGGGTCAGCGCGCCCACGACCAGGGGTAGTCCGGGTCGGACGCCGCCCGTGCCGTGTCGGTCAGACCGAGCGGGGCGAAGGTGTCGATCATCACCGCGGTCTCGCCCGTCGCGTCCCGGTCGACGCTCGCCTCGTAGCTGCCCGGCTGCGGGCCGTGGACGAACCCGGCCGGGTGGTACGAGATCGAGCCGACTCCGATCCCCGAGCCCGCCCGGCTCATGAAGTTGCCGTCCGAGTAGAACAGGATCTCGTCGGAGTCGGTGTTCGCGTGGTGGTACGGGACCTTGACCGCGTCGGGGTGGAAGTCGAACAGCCGTGGCACGAACGAGCAGACGACCACGCCGGGCGCCTCGAAGGTCTGGTGGACCGGAGGCGGTTGGTGGATGCGGCCGACGATCGGCTCGAAGTCGGCGATGTTGAACGCCCACGGGTAGAGGTGACCGTCCCAGCCGACGACGTCGAAGGGATGGTGGCGATGCGTGTGCCGGCTCCAACCGCCCGGCGAGCGGACGAGCACGTCGACGTCCTCGCCCGAGGCGGTGAGCGGTTCGGCGGGCGCCCGCAGGTCGCGCTCGCAGTACGGGGCGTGCTCGAGGAACTGTCCACCCGACGAGAGGTACCGCCGCGGCGGCCCGACGTGACCGCGGGACTCCATCACCAGCGCCTCGACCTCGCCGTGCTCGATCACCCAGCGATGGGTGGTCGACGCCGGCACGACGACGTAGTCGCCCGGTCCGGCGGTGACGGCGCCGAACACCGACTCGAGCGTCGCCTGCCCGGACTGGACGTAGATCAGCTCGTCGCCGAGCGCCGAGCGGTACAGCGGGCTGCTGCCGGCTGACCGCACGAACGCGACGCGGACGTCGGTGTTCGCCATCAACAGATGCCGGCCGGTCACGAGGTCGTCGCCGGCGGCGAGCTCCCCGGTGCGCACGTGGCGCGGTACCAGCGGATGGTCGGGCGTGGCTGCCCGGTCGCCGCGCGCCGGGGTGACGGGCTCCACGGCGGTGATCGCCGACGGCGCGAAGCGGTGGTAGAGCAGCGCCGAGCGCGACGAGAATCCCTCCTGGCCCATCAGCTCCTCGTGGAAGCGGTGCCCGGACTCGTCGCGGAACGCGACGTGCCGCTTCCGGGGGACGTCCCCGACCTGTCGGTAGTACGGCATCAGTGTGCTCCCCTCGCCGGCACGACGGTACCGGTCACCGAGCCGAGCCCGAACCGCGTCGTGTCGTCGTCTCCGGCCCAGCCGCGCAGTTCGACGCGATCACCGTCCTCGAGGAACGTGCGGGTCGTGCCGTCCGGCAGCTCGATCGGCCGCTCGCCGCGGCGGGTCAACTCGATCAGGCTGCCCTCCGAACCGGGCCGGGGACCCGACACCGTGCCCGATGCGAACAGGTCGCCCGGCGTCACACACGCCCCGTTCACCGTGAGGTGGGCGAGCTGCTGTGCCGGCGTCCAGTACATGTCGGCGAACCCGCACTCGGAGATGCGGACCGGGTCGCGTCCGTCGGCTCGCATCTGCGCCGAGTCGAACCAGATCTCGAGGTGCAGATCGAACCCCCACGGCCGGGCGTCGGCGGGCGCGACGAGGTAGTCGGCCGGCGCCGGCTCCGGGGTGGGCGGCGCGATGCGGCACGCATCGAGCGCCTGGAACGACACCAGCCACGGCGACACGGAGGTCGCGAAGCTCTTCCCGCAGAACGGGCCCAGCGGCTGGTACTCGAAGGCCTGGATGTCGCGCGCCGACCAGTCGTTGACGAGGCACATCCCGTACAGGTGATCGCCGGCGTCGGCGATGTCGACCGGGACACCGAGCTCGCTCCCCGCGCCCACCACCGTGCCGACCTCGAGCTCGACGTCGAGCATCCCCGTCGGGCCGAACGTCGGCTCGCCGTCGATCGGGCGCACGCCGTGCGGGCGGACGATGTCGGTGCGGTCGGGCACGAGGGTGGCCGTCCGGCCGTGATAGCCGATCGGCAGGTGCCGCCAGTTGGGCAGGAGGGCCTCACCGTCGGGGCGGAACAGTCGGCCGAGGTTCGTCGCGTGGTGCAACGACGAGTAGAAGTCGACGTAGTCGGTCGGCGCCACGGGCACGCCCATCGTCAACCACGACCGGGGCACGACGTGCTCGGCGAAGCGACCTTCGGCGGTGGGGTCGGTGAGGACGTCGATCAGCCGCCACCGCACCGAGCCCCACACGTCGGGGCCCGCCGCCAGGTACCCGTTGAGGTACCAGCGGTCGAACCAACCGGCGTGCACGAGCCCGAGCGCACCTGCCCGGGCGAGCGCGTCGAGATCGACTGCGGACTCACCGAGCGCCACCCACGCCCGACGGCGGCCGTCACCGGTGTGACCGACGCCGAACGGCAGGTTGCTCAGCGGGAACGGCGAACCCTCGCCGACCGGGATCCAGGTGTCGGCCATCTCAGAGGTTGCCACGCCGTTCCTGCTCGCGTTCGATCGACTCGAACAGCGCCTTGAAGTTGCCCTCGCCGAACCCCCGTGCGCCGCCGCGCTCGATGATCTCGATGAACACGGTCGGCCGATCCGTGACCGGTTCGGTGAAGAGCTGCAGGAGATGACCGTCGGACTCGTGGTCGACGAGGATGCCGAGGCGCTGCACGTCGTCCCACGGGAGGTCGAGGAACCCGAGCCGCGACCGCACGTCGACGTAGTACGAGTCGTTGGCCTCGAGGAACCGCACGCCACGGGCACGCAACGCCGAGATCGCGGTGACGATGTCGTCGGTCGCGAACGCCAGGTGCTGCACGCCCGGGCCGCGGTAGGTGTCGATGTACTCCTGGATCTGGCTCTTGCGCAACCCCTCGGCCGGCTCGTTGAGCGGCATCACGATGTTGCGCCCGTTCCAGACGACCGTCGAGCGCAACGACGAGAACTCGGTGGCGATCTGCGACTCGTCGAAGTGACGGAGCTGACCGAACCCCATCACGTCCTCGTAGAACCCCACCCACTCGTCGAGGCGACCGTCCTCGACGTTGGCCACGACGTGGTCGACCGCGGTCAGCCCGACCGCCGGGCCGACCGGCTCGGGTGGCAGACCCTCGGTGGAGAAGCCGGGGCAGTACGCGCCGTGGTAGTCGCTGCGATCGACGAAGGTGTGCTTGGTCTCGCCGTACGTGGCGACCGACGACAGCCGCAGCACGCCGTGGTCGTCGCGCAGCTCGTAGGGCTCGTCCACCGGACGGGCACCGCGCGCGATCGCGGCCTCGAAGGTCGCCGTCGCGTCATCGGTGAGGAAGGCGAGGTCGTGCGCACCGTCGCCGTGGGCGCGGACGTGGTTCCAGATCTCGGACTCCGGGGTCAGGCCGGCGGTCACGACCAGGCGGACGCTCCCCTGCTCGAGGAGGTACGACGCCCGGTCGTCGACGCCGGTCTCGGGTCCGGCATAGGCGGTGACGCGGAACCCGAACGCGGCGGTGAGGAACCCCGCCATCGCACGGGCGTTGCCGACCCAGAACTCGATCGAGTCCCAGCCGGTCAGTCGAGCAGCGGGTGCGGTCGAAGGGGCAACGGCGAGATCGCTCATGCCCTCGATGATGGCGACACGATGCGTACTGCGCAAGTGCTCGCCGGACGACTGGGCGTTCTGCTCGGCCGGTTGGCGAGTTGATGTGACAGACTGCGCGCTGTGCACCATCTCGACGACACCGACATCCGTCTGATCGAGCTGCTGCGTGACGAGCCGCACCTGCCGATCGCCGCGCTCGCCCGCCAGGCGGGGATCGCCCGCAACACCGCGACGGCGAGGATCGCGCGCCTCGAGCGGTCGGGGGTCGTCGTCGGCTACGGCCCCGACCTCGACCCGGCGGCGATCGGGTTCGGCGTCATGGCGTTCACGACGCTCCAGATCACCCAGGGCACCGCCAACCTCATCGTCGACCACCTCCGGACGATCCCCGAGGTGCTCGAGGTGCACGCCGTGACCGGCGGCGGCGACCTGATGTGCCGCATCGTGGCCCGCGCCAACGATCACCTCCACGACGTACTGCAGGCGATGCTGACGATCGAACACATCGAACGGACCGAGACCGTCCTCGTGCTCGACACACCGCTGCAACGCTCGCTGGCCGACGTGTCGATCGCGACGCACCGTCGCCACGAACCGTCGAGCGACCGGATCGCGCCGACGCCTGCTCGTCGAGACCGGTCGGGGTGACGGGCCCGTCCCGCGGCGACTCGTCGTCGCGGCCTGCCGGTTCGACACCCGTCCGGGTGCTCGCCGCCATCGCGCTCGTCGCGATGCTGATCGGCGGCAACTTCACGGCCCTCAAGTTCGCGCTCGACCACACCGAGCCGTTCCTGCTCGCCTCGATGCGTACGGTGATCGGGGGCACCTTCCTGATCACGCTCGCGCACCTGTCCGGCGAGCGCTTCCCGACCGACCGGGTCGTCCTGAGACGGATCTTCGTCGTCTCGTTCAGCATCACCACGGTCTCGAGCGGGCTGCTCGTGTTCGGCGTCAGCCGCGTCACGGCGGGCATCGGCTCGCTGATGTCGTCGACGATGCCACTCTTCACCGCCCTGCTCTCGCTGCTGCTGCTCGCCACGCCGATCTCGCGCCTCGGCGCGACCGGGCTGCTCGTCGGGTTCGGCGGCACCGCGGTGCTGGCGTCGGGGTCGATCGGCGGCGAGGTCCAGGCGATCGGGATCGTCGCCCTGCTGTTCTCGGCGCTCGCCTGGGCCTTCGGCACGGTGTTCATGAAGTGGCGCGACTTCTCGGCCGTGTCACCGATCATGCTCGTCGGCGTGCAGCTGTGGATGTCGGCCGCCGTGCTCGTCCCCTTCGCCCTCCTCGTCGAGGGCACCGGGACGACCGACTGGTCGCTCGGGCTGCTGGTCCCGCTCCTCTACGCGTCGATCCCGGCCAACGCGATCACGTTCGCGCTGCTCGCGACCGTCGTGCGCCGGGCGACGCCGACCCAGGCGGCGTCGACCGCGTACCTGATCCCGCTCTTCGGGGTGTTCTTCGGGTGGTTGCTGCGGGACGAGCGCCTCGGCCCGATCGAGCTGGCCGGTGGCGCACTCGTCGTCGCGGGCGTGACCATCGTCGTCACCGCCAGCACCCGGAGCGCCGCCGCGAGGGCCTGACCACTGGTGCCGCCACGACCGCGCCGCATGCCGTACGAGCTGGGCACCGGCCGCGCGAGTGGCCGTCGCCACCCGGGACGCGACGGGACGCCACGAGGCGTCGACGGCGCAGGCCTCGAGGAGGTGTCCGGCCGGCCCGGCCGGCGGTCGGCCGATGGGCCGCCTGGACCGCCGCACCGCCACCGCGCGGCCACGAGGCCCATCAGCCACGCTCCGACCGCTCGACGACGCCGTCGGGTGCGGCGTCGGTCGTTCCGTGGTCGGCACTCGGATCGGTGCCGGAACCCGGGTCCGGGACGCGGTCGGTGGAGCCGTCGGTCCGTCGACCTCGGCGTCGACGCGACCGTCGCGGCGCGTCGGCGGGGTGCGCCACCACCTCGATCGACACCGCCCGGGGGATCGCGACCAGCGTCCCACTCGGGTCGACGATCCAGGTGTCGATCCCGCCCGGCGGCGCCGCGTTGACGGCTGCGAGCTGGTCGAACCACTCGACCTCGACGCCGAGCACGGCGAACCGCCGGCCGCGCCCGGCACCCGGACCGACCACCCACACCTCGGTCGCCTCCTGCGCAGCCGGCGTCCCGCCCGGCTCGACCGTGCGCACGCAATCGGCGCCGACGACGAGGCGGGGACCGTCCTCGGGGGCGAGCGCCGATCCCCGGCGCAGCGTCGACAGGATCGAGCGGTCGATGCCGTGCGGTGCAACGATCACGTCGGCGGACGCGGGATCGGACATGATGCGTGCGCCCGTGCCGCGGGCCAGCCGGTGCGCCGCCTCGTCGTCGCCGACGACCGCCACGGCGATCCCCGGATCGACGATGGCCGCCGCGAGCACGGCCGACCTCGGTGCGCCGGGAACGAGGCTCCGATCGATGTACCCGGATCGAGCCGGGTGTGCGAGCGTGTCGAGCAGCGTCCGCAACACGTCGGCGGCAGCCTCGGGAGCGAGGCGGATCGGAACCGACATCAGCCGGAACCCTCGAGACGGGGCGAGGACCTGGTGAGGACGGCCAGCTGGGGGTCTGCGGCGTGCCGGCGATCGCGCGTCGTCGCGCACGGCGCGACGGCGGCGTCGCCGGGTGCAGTCGACGGGGTCGCCACCCGGTCGGTCCGCCGGCGCATCACCCACGACCGTCGGTGTCCCGAGCCGGCCGAGCACATCGTGGGCGCGGGCGTCGAGCTCGGCGCTCGCGCCGGCCAGGTCGAACGATGGGCTCGATGCACGCCGCGACGGTCGCGCCCTCAGGTTGTCCGGACAGGACGTCGATGTGACCACCAGGTGGCGATCGCGTGGACAGTTGGTGACGCCGAGCCGTTCGGTCGACCTGTCGGTCGACCCTCAGTCGGCGGGAAGCCGGTCGGCCACGGTGGCGATCGCGGCGAGGACCTCGTCGTGGTGGGCGCCGTCGGTCGCGACCACGCCGTGGTTGCGGGCGAGCGTCGAGCCGTGTCGGAAGTCGAGCGGTCGGCCGGCGATGTCGGTCACGCGTCCGCCCGCCTGCTCGACGACGTACTTGCCGGCGGCGTGATCCCAGATCTTCTCCCGGCGACCCGGACGGGTCGGGAGACGGAGGTAGATCGAGGCGTCGCCACGTGCGACGGCGGCGTACTTGCACTGGCTGTCGATGCGGAACGGCTCGACCTCGATCCCCAGACGTTCGACGACCGCCGCCGACACGCCGTGGTCGGAATGGGCCGACTCGACCGACTCGCAGACCCGCGCCGCCGAGAGGGGCGCCGGCGGCGACACGGCGACCGTGCGCACCGGTCCCCCGTCGAGCGGGTGCTGCTCGCACCGGCCGCCGCCGGCGACGAAGACCGCGCCGGTGTCGCCCGCGCCGTCCCCGACCGGGAGGTTCGGACAGCCGAGCACGCCGAGCGCCACCTCCCCGTCGACCACCAACGCCAGCGCGATCGCGTACTGATCGCCGCGCAGGAAGCCCTTGGTGCCGTCGATCGGGTCGAGCGTCCACCACCGCTCGCTCGATCCGGCACCACCACCGACCGACAGCAGATCGAGCACACGGTCGGGTCCCGGGCCGGCACCGGTCTCTCCGCCGACCAGGCCCCCGACGGCACGGAGGAGCTCGGGTCGGTCGACCAGGTCGTCGGGCTGCTCCTCCCCGACCAGGTCGATGCCACCGAGGTGCCCGGACAGCACGTCGGCGACCACCACCTGCGCAGCGAAGTCGGCGACGGTGACCGGGCTGTCGTCCGACTTGGTCAGCATCTGGCCGTCCGACAGACGACCCTGGGCCGCACGGCACAGCCGGCTCGCGGCGACGACCGCCTCCAGCGCGGCGGCCCGTTCGAGGGCAGTCGCCTCAGTCACCGTGGCGCTCCACTGTCACGCGGCGGTACTCGTCGGCCAGCTCGACGACGACCGCCGGCAGCTCCGACGCGACCAGATCGGCGACGGTGACCGTCTCGAGGACCCGGCGCAGGCCGCCGCGCACCGCCATCCAGACCGTCGGGAGCTCGGCGACCGGCGGTGCGTAGCTGAGCGATCGGAGGCTCTCGTCGTGGACGTCGGCGAGCGGTCCGTCGACGGCTCGGAAGATGTCGGCCAGCGAGATCTCCGAGGCCGGACGCGACAGGACGAACCCGCCGTCCGGGCCGCGCTTGGACCGCACGAGCTCCGCGCGTTTGAGGTCGCGCAGGATGTCGTGGAGGTACGGGGCCGACATCGACTGCATCGACGCGATCGTGTCGGCGTTGACGGCCGCCGGGCCACCGTCGCCCCGGTCGGGGGCGGCGGCGAGGACCCCCATCGCCCGCACGGCGTTGTCGACGCGCTCGGAGATCCGCATGTGGGCGCACGCTACCCCGCCACGTCGCGGACCGACCGCGCCAGGATCGCTCGCCGGACCGCGCCGACCGCGAGAATCGGCCCATGGCCGAGACCTGGAACCACGTCCGCTACGAGCGACCGGTCGAGCGGGTCGCTCGCATCGTCCTCGCACGAGCCGAGATGGCCAACGCGCAGGACTACCGGATGCTCGCCGAGCTGAACGAGGCGTTCGACCGGGCGGCTCGCGACGACGACGTGCGGGTCATCGTCCTGGCGGCCGACGGCGACCACTTCTCCTCGGGTCACGACCTGCGCGCCGGCACCGACATGACCGACATCGATCCGATCGGTACCTGGTGCTGCTTCGACGCCGAGGGTGCCGAGGGGTACATGGCGACCGAGGCCGAGATGTACGTCGGGTTGTGCTGGCGGTGGCGGAACATCCCCAAGCCGACGATCGCGCAGGTCCAGGGCAAGGTGATCGCCGGCGGTCTGATGCTCGTCTGGCCGATGGACCTCGTCGTCTGCTCCGACGATGCGACCTTCGCCGACCCGGTCGTCGCGTTCGGGCTGAACGGTCACGAGTACTTCACCCATGCGTTCGAGGCCGGCGCCCGCCTCGCCAAGGAGATGCTGTTCACCGGTCGTCCGATCACCGCGGCCGAGGCGTACCAGCGTGGCATGGTCAATCGCGTCGTCGGGCGCGACGAGCTGGCGTCGTCGACGCTGGAGCTCGCTGAGCACATCGCCCGGCGACCGTCGCTCGGTCTGACGCTGGCCAAGCAGAGCGTCAACCACACCCTCGATGCGATGGGCATGTACACCGCGCTCCAATCGGCGTTCGGGCTCCACCACGTCGGCCACAACCAGAACTGGCGCCTGCACGGCAGGCTCGTCGACCCGGCGGGTGCCCAGGTGATCCGCGACGAAGCCTGACCGCCGGGCTGGCGGAGTCGGGCGGGCCCGGTGTCAGGGGGTGTGCTCGGCGAGGAACTCGGCGGCGGTCAGCCTGAACGCGGCGAGTGCGTCGCCCTCCTTCCACGACTCGACGAGCGGTGCGCCGGTCCGCGTCGCGATCTCGCGGGACGTCGCGGACGGGTGGTAGAGGTCGTTCCCCATCGCGATCAGCATCGGGACCTCGATCGCGCCGACCTCGCCCGGGGTCGCGGTGAGCACGAAGTCGCCGTTCCACATGTTGTGCCGGAACCCGTCCCAGTCGGCGTCGGACGCCTCCGGGTGGTCGGCGGCGATCTCGGCGCGCCAGCCGTCGAAGATCTCGTGGAACGCCTCCCGGTTGTCGCTGATCCCCACCGGTTGCAGCAGCACGGCCGCGCTGAATCGTTCGGGCGCGGCCCGCAGGAGCCCGATGACGTACGGTCCGCCGATGCACATGCCGACGACGTGACAGCGCTCGACGCCGAGGTGGTCGAGCAGCGCGAGCTGATCGTCGCGGTAGGTGTGCCACCCGTCGTCGCCGGCGATCGGCGCGCGGGACCGCCCCGCGTTGCGCTGATCCATCGCGATCGTGCGATACGTCCCCGACAGCTCGGCGATCGGGTCGTACGGAGCGCCCGACCACTTCGCCGCCTCCGACCGCATCCCACCCGGAGCGATCAGCAGGATCGGGTGGCCGTCGCCCGCCACGTCGTAGTGGATGGTCACCGCACCGTCGTCGAAGCTCGCCATCCCCCCAGTCTCCCCCAAGTCGC
>CBFCWS010000060.1:0-11620 GCA_965601765.1 uncultured Ilumatobacter sp.
CGCACCATCCACCGCGCCGGGTACGAACCGTTGCCGTCGGGCGTGTTCGTCGCTCCGTTCCCCGATCCGCACCGCTCCGACCAGGAGGCGACGATCGCGCGGGCGCTGCACGGGTTCGACCAGCTCCTCGCCCGCCAGACGGCCCCCAGCGAGACCGCGTGCGTCATCATGGAGCCGGTCCTGGGCGAGGGAGGGTACACGCCGGCGCCGCGGCCGTTCGTCGAGGGCGTGATCGAGCGGTGCCGCGAGCACGGCATCTTGTTCATCGCCGACGAGGTGCAGGCGGGCTTCGGGCGCACCGGTACGTGGTTCGCGCTCGATCGGTTCGGCATCGAGCCCGACATCATCTGCATGGCGAAGGGGATCGCCTCGGGCTTCCCGTTCGCCGCTCTCGGGACGCGACGCGAGCTCGACGACCTGTGGCCGACGGGCAGCCACGGCGGGCAGTACGCCGGCAACCCGATGGGGTGTGCGGCGGCGTTGGCGACGATCGAGGTGTTGAGCGAACCGGGCTTCCTCGACAACGTGAAGGCGCGTGGCTCGCAGCTGGTCGACAAGCTGAGCGAGCTGCGCGAGTTCCATCCCGACCTCCGCCAGGTGCGCGGCGCGGGCCTGATGGTGGCGACCAGCTTCACCACCCCCGCTCCGGTCCCCCCCGTGCTCGAGCACTGTCTGCGGGAGGGACGGCTGATCCTGATGAGCGCCGGCACCTCGCAGCGCGTGATCCGCTGGATGCCGCCGCTGACCGTCACCTCCGACGAGGTCAACGAGGCGATCAACGCCTTCGACCGGGCGTTGCGAGCCACCTCCTGACGTGCCCCGCCTCGATGCCCGCCGTCTCGCTGCCTGGCGCGACCTGAGCCGCGTGGTCGGCGACGTCGCCCGCCGGGTCGACGGCGATCTCCAGCGTGAGTGGGCGGTGCCGGTCGGATCGTTCGACGTGCTCGGCGCGCTGCGCGACTGCGGAGGGTCGGCACGACCGCAGCGCATCGCCGAGCAGCTCTCGCTGCCGCGATCGAGCGTCAGCCGCCGCCTCGATCGACTCGAGGAGGAGGGGTGGGTCGTGCGGCGTGCGGTCCCGACCGACGACGATCACCGGGCGGTGCTGGTCGAGCTCACGCCACGCGGTCGGATCCTGTGGCGTGAGATGAACATCTCCTACCGGCGCGCCGTCCAGCGCCACTTCGCCGGCCGCCTCGACGACGCGGCGATCGACGGAGCGGCCCGCCTGGGGGCGGAGCTGGACTGACGTCCGGCGGTGCGCACGGGTCGGACCCGCGCTCAGGTCGGGACGGGTTCTCGCACGTCGTCGGACTCGGCGTCGGGCTCGGCGTCGGGCTGCGCAGCGGTCCGGGCGATCTCGGCGTCGAGCTCGTCGAGTTGGTGACCCTCGACGTTGAGGGTCGGGAGCCGACGATCGAGCCAGCCGGGGATCCACCAGTTCTTGGATCCGAGGAGCTCCATCGTGGCCGGGACGAGCAGCATGCGGACGAGCGTCGCGTCGAGGAACACGGCGAGTGCCAGCCCCGTGCCGAACAGCTTGACGATGCGGTTGTCCTCCAGCAGGAAGGCACCGAAGACGACCACCATGATCGCGGCGGCAGCGGAGATGACCCGGGCGGTCGCCGCGAGACCGTCGGCGACGGAGGTCTTCGGGTCGCCGGTCCGGTCGTACTCCTCCTTGATCCGCGAGAGCAGGAAGACCTCGTAGTCCATCGAGAGGCCGAACACGATCGCGAACAGCATCATCGGCACGAACGGCTCGATCGGTGCCGGCTGGATCCCGGTCAGGCCGCCGAACCAACCCCACTGGAACAGGGCCACCACGACGCCGTACGCCGCGGAGATCGACAGGAGGTTCATGATCACCGCCTTGATCGGCACGAGCACCGAGCGGAAGACCATCATCAAGAGCAGGAACGAGACCGCGAGGACGGCGCCGTAGAAGATGATGATGCGGCCGCTGAGGAAGTCGGAGAAGTCGATGTTGGCGGGGACCGATCCGGTGAGGTTGGCTTCGATCCCGGCGGCGTCGGCCATCGGACCGATCACGTCCGCGCGCAGCCGCGCGACCGTCTCCTCGGTCACCTCGTCCTGCGGTGACGTGGTCGGCACGATCCGGACGACGAAGGCGTCGGAGGCCGCCGGGTCCTCGACGTCGTTCGGGAACGGCTCGGACACGCGGTCGACGCCGGGGTCGGCTTCGACGGCGGCCGCGATCTCGGCGACGGCGGCCGCGCCCGACGGGTCGTCGATCTCGACGGCGAGGATGAACGGGCCGTTGTAGCCCGGGCCGAACCCGTCGGCGACCAGGTCGTAGGCCTGGCGCGTCGTGGTGTCGGGGGCGAAGTTGCCCTCGTCGGAGAAGCCGAGGCGCAGTCCGAACACCGGCAGCGTGAGCACGAGGAGGGTGCCGCCGCCGATGACGACCCACATCCACGGCCGGCTCTGCACCTGGCGGCTCCACCGGTAGGCGATCGTCTCGCGCCGGTCGCGCTCGCGCCGCGGTGGCACCTCTCGCCGGAGCGGCTTGACGACGAGGCTCGCGACGAGTGTGGTCGCCATGAAGATCGCACCGCCGGCGGCCAGGGTCGGGATGCCCAGCCCGAGGCCGAGCAGCGACAGCGAGGCGAATCCGGCCGCGATGAGGCCCCGCCAGCGCGTGACCTCGATCCGGCTGGCAGCGATCGCGATCAGGGCGGGGAGCAGGGTGATCGATGCCAGCAGCGTGACGGCCACCGTCGATGCGGCGGCGATGCCGAGGCCGGCGATGAACTCGAGGCCGATCAGCAGCATGCCGAGCAGGGAGACCACGACGGTGACGCCGGCGAAGACGACCGCCCGCCCGGCGGTGTCCATCGCTCCGAGGGTCGCCTGCTCGGGCGTCGCACCGGCGCGCGTCAGCTCGCGGTACCGCGTGATGATGAAGAGCGCGTAGTCGATGCCGACACCGAGACCGATCATGATGCCGATGAGGGGGGCGAAGTCGGGGATCGTGAAGACGTTGGTGAGCAGGGTCACGAGGCCGAACCCGCCGACGCCCACCCCGGCGACGGCAACGCCGATCGGGAGCCCCATCGCCAGCACCGACCCGAACGCGAGGATCAGCACGACGATGGCGAACGCCAGGCCGATCAGTTCCGATTCGGGAGGTTCGAACTCGCCGAGGGCGGCGCCGCCGATCTCGATGCGCAGGCCGTCGACGTCGGGCAGTGCCTCCTCGATCGCCTGGCCGATCTCGGTCGCCTCGGTGTCGTCGATGTCGTCGGCGAGGTTGATCTGGGCGTAGGCGATCGTGCCGTCGTCCGACACCTGCTCCGCCCCGAACGGTGTGAACGGGCTCACGACCGTCACCCCCTCGATCGCCTCGACCTCCTCGAACAGTTCGGTCATCGGCTCGGCGACCGCGGGTCGGGTGACCTGGTCGTCCGACTGGAAGACGATCTGGCCACCGAACGCCGAGCCGGCACCGGGGAAGTACTCGTCCAACGTGTCGAACCCGCGCCTGCTCTCCGAGTCGGGAGAGGAGAACTCACCGTTGAACGCGCTGCCGACGGCTCCGGCGAGTGCGTTCACGCCGATCAGCAGCGCCACCCAGAAGATGACGACGCCCCATCGGTGGCGATAGCAGAAGCTGGCGAGTGTGCGATACATCAGGGCCTTCCTGGGGGGACGGGCAAGCGGTTGCCAGTTGTAGCAAATCCCTCGGCGATGCGCAACCGGGTAGTAGCGTTATGTGACAACTGTCTCGCATCGTACCTGCTCACGATGCTTCCGTTGTAGATCGATTCCGCTACCATCGGGTAGCACCATGCCACGTCCACTCAGCCCCGAGGCCCGCGCTCGGATGTTGGCGGCTGCGTCGGAGCTGATGATGGAGGGCGGGGTCGAGGCGGTCACCGTCGACGAGGTGGCGCGTCGGTCGGGCGTGGCGAAGAGCACGATGTACCGCCACTTCGAGTCGGTCGACGATCTGGTGATCGCCGCCCTCGATCAGATGGTCGGCGAGGTCGCGGCCCCCGACTCGGGGTCGCTGCGCGCCGACCTGCGGGCGGTGGTCCTGGCGTTCCGGGGCGTGATCGAGCGGAGCCAGTTCCGCTGTCTCTTCGCCTCGATGCTGGTGCGCTCGCTCGACGATCCCGAGTTCGCACGGGTGTTCCGCCGTGCGCAGGAGGTCCGCCATGCGCCGCTCCGCCAGGCGATCCAGCGGGGGATCGCCCGCGGTGAGGTCGACCCGGCGATCGACGTCGACCAGGCGATGTACTTCGTGCAGGGCCCGTTCATCGGCAAGCGCCTGATCGAGGACGATCAGCTCACCGAGGACGACATCGAGGTGTTCCTCGATCTCGTCGTGAGGGCGCTCGCGCCGGCGACCTGAGCCACCCGCGCCCGGCGTGCGGCGCATCAGCCGGCGGTCGCGTCGGCGTGTTCCGGGGTCGGATCGCCGTCCGACCCGTCCGGTTCGTTCCCGGCAGGCAGCGCGCGCGTCAGCGGCAGCGACAGCATCGCCAGGAACGCGGCGATCAGGAGGCCGGTCTTCAGGCCGCGCAGCTGGGCCGCCCGGTAGTCGTCCAGCAGCGCATCGGACGCCTCGGCGTCGACGCCGGCGTCCTCGAGCGCGGTCTCGACGACGTCCGCGGCGACGAAGTTCGCGCCGGCCGCGACCTCGATCTCGACCGCGGCGACCAGGTCGGCGGGGACCGCCTCGTTGGAGTCGATCTTGTCGACGAAGCTCGCCACGAGCGCTCCGATCACGACGGCCCCGATCAGCGCCGTGCCGATCGCCGATCCGAGCTGCTGCGCGGTGTACTGGAGTCCGCCGGCCTCGCCGCGGTCTTCGGTCTCGACGGCCGACTGCACCACGTTGCCGAGCTGCGAGGCGATCAACCCCATGCCGATCCCGAGGATGACCAGTGCCGTGGCGAACGCCGTGCCGTCGAGGCGCGGCTCGATCGTCTGCAACATCGAGAACGACGCGACGACGAGCACGACATACCCCGCCTGCACGACGCGCTTGGCACCGAACCGCGAGGTGAGCAGCGGTCCGGTCGCCGAGGTGATGAACATGGCGATCGAGATCGGCAGCATCCTGATCCCGGTCTCGAGCGCGTCGAAGCCGAGCACGATCTGCAGGTAGAGCGGCAGGATGAAGAAGATCCCGAGCAGGATCACGTTCTGGCTGAGGAAGCACCCGAGCCCGCCCCGCAACGGCGCGACCGACAGCAGGTCGAGGTCGACGAGCGGATCGAGGTCACGAGCCACCCGGTGACGCTCCCAGACCACGAACCCCCACATCACCGCCAGGCCGGCCATGATCACGAACGGCGTGAGCGAGAATCCGAACGGCTCGACCGGAGAGTTCTTCGGCGCCAGGAATCCCCAGCTCCCCGCCTGCAGCATGCCGATCACGATCATCCCGAGTCCGAGTGCCGTCAGCGTCGCCCCGACGACGTCGAGACGAGGTCGTCGGCCCGCCGGAGTGTCGCCGAGGAGCCGGACGGCGGCGAGGATGACGAGCGCGATCAGCACCTCGCCGACGAACACCCATCGCCACGACAGGTTCGTCGTGAAGTAGCCGCCGATGATCGGGCCGGCGGCGATCCCGACCCCGGCGATGCCGCCCATCACGCCGAACGCGGCGACGCGATCGCTGCCCCGGTAGTTCGCCGCGACGAGCGCGACGAGTGCCGGCAGGACCAGGGCCGCCCCGATCCCCTCGAGGATCGACCAGCCGAGCAGCAGCGTTGCGACGTTCCACGACGCCGCGGTGAGCGCCGAGCCGGCGCCGTAGATCACGAGACCGACGGCGAACGCCCGGCGACGACCGATGATGTCGCCGACCTTGCCGCCGGTCATCATCGTCGTCGCCATCACCAGCGCGTACAGCGTGATGATCGCCTGGATGGTCGTGACCGTCGTGTCGAAGTCCTCGACGAGTTGGCTGATCGAGACGTTCATGACCGCCTGGTCGAGCACCATGAGGAACTGCGCCAGCCCCAGGACGACGAGTGGTCCCCACTTCTTCATCGTGGCGACGTTAGCCCTGGCCGGCGAGCTGCCGTGGTGACGGGGCCGCCCCGGGGGACCGTCGGGCACCGCAGTCGCTCGTTCGTGCGGCCGCGAGCTCGAGCGAACGGTCCCCGCCGCGTCGGCGATGCCGGGCCACGAGCTCGCAGTCACTGGTCGTGCAGGGCTGCCGGGACGGGTGAGACGTTCCGTCCGGGGGTCTCCTAGCGTGAGGTGATGGTCGCGATCCGGCTCGATGGAGTGTCGGTCGTCAAGGGCGGCGCGCTGCTGCTCGATCGCGTCGACCTCGAGGTCGCCCACGCCGAGGTGGTCGCCGTGATGGGGACGACGGGCAGCGGGAAGACGAGCCTGCTGCGGGCGATCGCCGGGCTCGACGAGGTGACCGCCGGGACGGTCAGCTTCGACGACACCGACGTCACCGCCCTCCAACCGCAGCACCGGGACATCGCCTTCGTGTTCGAGACGTCGGCGCTGATCCCGCACCGCAGCGTGGGGCGCAACATCTCCCTGCCGCTCGAGCTCCGCCGGGCGACCGCCGAGGAGATCCACGATCGCGTCGGTGCGGAGGCGCGGGCGCTCCACATCGGCGAGCTGCTCGATGCCGATCCTGCGACGCTCTCCCAGGGCGAGCGGCGCGTGGTCGAGATGGCCCGCGCGCTCGTGAAGCAACCCGGTGTGCTCCTGCTCGACGAACCGTTCCGTGGGATCGACGGCCATCTCGCGTCGATCGTGCGTCGTGAGCTGCGCCTGCTCCAGCGGGCGTTCGAGGTGACGGTGGTGATCGTCGTCCACGACGGCAACGAGGCGCGGGCGCTCGCCGACCGCGTGGCGATCGTCGGTGACCGTCGGATCGCGCAGATCGGGCCGTTCCCCGACGTGTACCGGGCGCCGGCGACCGCGGAGATCGCGCTGCTCACCGGGGACGCCTCGGTGCTCCGCGGGCGGGTCGTGGCGGGGCAGCACGACGACTCGTTCGTGGAGTCGGGCTCGATCCGTCTCCACTCCTGGCGGCCGGCCGTCCGGGCCCAGGTCGGTCGTGACGTCGACGTCGTGATCCGTCCGGAATGGTGGCACCTCGACCCGAACGGCGAGATCGAGGGGACCGTCGAGCGGCGCCCCATCCCGGGTGTGTGCCACATGACGTGCGTGGTCGACGGCCGGTGGATCACGGTCGCTGCGTCCGGCGACGGGGTCGAGGCCGGACAGATCGTGCGTCTGCGGGTGTCCGACTGGGTGATCTGATCCGCTCGGGCCGGTGGGCGAGCGCGGGGATCAGTCCTGGCGGGGCCGGACGCACGCCGCCAGTGCCAGGATTCCCTCTGCGATCACGCAGACCATGTGGCCGTTCACGGCCGCATGGTCGCACATCGCCCCACCGCCGGTCGGCCGATCTGCTGCCGTCGGATGTCGGACACCGGATCGGCCGGGCAGCGGCGTGACGCCGGGTCGACCGGGTCAGTCGTAGAGGGCCTCGATCTCGGCGTCGTAGCGGGCGTGGATGCCGCGGCGCTTGAGCTTGGAGGTGGGGGTCAGGACGTCGGAGTCGGGGAGCCACTCCTCGCCGACGATCTTGAACCGCTTGATCTGCTCGACCTGGGCGAACTGCTCGTTGGCGGCGTCGACCCCGGCCTGGACGACGGCGCGGACGTCGTCGTCCTCGGCCAGCTCCTGGAGGCTCATCCCCGCCTTGCCGTTGGCCGCAGCCCACACCGGCGCGGTCTCGGGATCGAGGACCAGCAGCGCGGAGATGAACTTGCGCTGGTCGCCGATCGCGCAGGCCTGACCGATGATCGGGATCATCTTGAGCGAGGCCTCGAGGTTGGCCGGGCTGATGTTCTTGCCACCGGAGGTGATGATCAGCTCCTTCTTGCGGTCGACGATGCGCAGGTAGCCCTCGTCGTCGAGCTCGCCGATGTCACCGGAGTGGAACCACCCGTCGACGAGCACCTCGGCGGTCTTGTCGGGCTGGTCGAGGTAGCCCTGGAAGACGTTGCCGCCGCGACAGATCACCTCACCGTCGTCGGCGAGGGCGACCTCGCAGCCCGGGATCTGCCGGCCGACCCAGCCCGGCTTGTTGCGGGTGGGTGAGAACGTCATCGGGCCCGTCGTCTCCGACAGGCCGTAGACCTCGGCGAGCGGCACCCCGATCGCGTTGAACCACTCGAGGATGGCCGACGGCAGCGGCGCGGCGCCCGTGATCGCCAGCTTGATGTCCTGGAGCCCGACGAGCTCACGCACGGTCGAGAACGCGACGGCGTCGAGGAAGTTCCACGTGTCGCGCTGTTCGTCGGTGATGGTCCCGGCGCGCTCGGCGCGCTTGATCTCGATCGCCGCGGCGACACCGTCGTCGAACTGCTGCTGCTTGTCGGGGTCGGCGGCGAGCGCGGCGTTGACGCCGGCGTACACCTTCTCGAACACGCGCGGGACGCCGAAGAGCATCTCGGGCCTGGCGTCCTTCACGTACGCCATCAGCTGGCCGGGATCCGGGCACGTGTAGATCTCGAGCCCGTCGATCAGCGTCCGGTAGTGGCTCACCATGCGCTCCGCGATGTGCGCCATCGGCAGGTACGACACGATGCGCCAACCGCGGGCATCGGGGTCTTCGATGCTCTCGAAGAGGCTGTCGGCGGTGTAGCAGACGTTGCCCTGGCTGATCATCACGCCCTTGGGTGGGCCGGTGGTGCCGGAGGTGTAGATCAGCGTCGCGAGGTCGTCGGGCTGCGTGGCCGCCGCGAGCGCGTCGAGGTCGGCGTCGCCGTGCTCGCTCAGCTCGGACGCGGGCGCGACGCCGTCGGGGAGGTCGCCCTCGGGGGGTTCGATCACGAAGATCCGCTCGAGGTTCGGCAGCTCGTCGCGCACCTTCAGGATGCGCGTGAGGAACCCCTCGTCCTCGACGATCGCGATCCGGGCCTCGGCGTGGCTGGAGAGGTACTGGATCTCCTCGGGCGACGAGGAGTTGTAGATCGAGACCGGCGTGGCGCGCACGAACTGGGCGGCGAGGTCGAGCCAGTGGAAGTCGGGCCGGTTGCGCATCATCAACAGCACGCGCTCGCCGGGCTCGACGCCGTGGGCGAGCAGGCCGGCCGCGACCTTGGCGGCCAGGTCCCGGACCTCGGCGGTGGTCGTCGTGATCCAGCCGCCGTCGCCGTCCGACTTGTTGAGCAGCTTTGTTGCGGGCTCGCGCTCGACGAGTTCGAGGAAGTACTTCGGCACGGTCTTACCGGCGTTCCTGGCGGCGAGTTGATCAGCGGTCGGTAGAGGTGACATGGGGCACATCATCGCAGCTGGTGGGCGCCGGAGCCATCTCGGCGACGACGGGCGCGATCCCTCGGGCTCAACTCACAGCCCTGGGGATAACCGGGTAGCTTGGGGGCATGATGCTCGCTGTGTCTGTGGGCAGCGTCGTGTGGTTCGCCCTCGGGCTGGCCCTGATGGTGGTCCTGTTCCGGTTCGGGATGGCGATCCTGACCGCCCTGTCGGCGCCCCCGATGCCCGAACCAGAGCCCGGTGAGCTGCGGAAGGTGAACGTCAGGTACCGGTGCGACGTCTGTGGGGTGGAGCTGAAGTTGACCCTCGCTCCCGACGAGGATCCACCCCCGCCGCGGCACTGTCTGGAGGACATGATCGTCGTCGCGCCGCTCTACGACTGAAGTTGTCCACCGGTGTGGATAACTCTGTGAGGAGTCACATGGTTGTCATTTGGGGCCTGTGGACAGCGATGCTGCGGTGGGGCCGCCGACATGCGATGACGATCGGCCGAGCACGGATGTGCTCAGCGGGCTCCTAGCGCCACTTCGTCGCGGTGTAGAGGCCGCCCATGATGCAGCCGAGGCCGACGAGCGTCAGCCAGTTGTTCCCGGTGAAGACCAGGTTCCGCAGGATGATGACGACCATCCCGATGACGAACAGCGCCACCATCAGGTAGGGGATCCACGGGATCGGCGCGCGCATCTCCGAGGTGACCGGTGGGGTGTATCGCGTCGAGCTGTGCACGCCACGTTCGTTCTCTTCGGGGTTGGCGATCCGCTGCTCGCCCGGGCGAGTGCCCCTGGGCGTCGTGCGTCCGCCGCCGGTCTTTCTCTTCGGAGGAGCCACGCCGAGAGTCTAGGCGCTCGCGGTAGCGTCACGGCGTGGCCCGGGTGCTCGTGATCGATTCGTACGACTCGTTCGTGTACAACCTCGTGCAGTACCTCGGCGAGCTGGGGGCCGACCCGATCGTGCACCGCAACGACGCGATCACCGTCGACGAGGCGCTCGCGATCCGACCCGATGCGGTGCTGCTGTCCCCGGGGCCCGGACGTCCCGAGACCTCGGGCATCATCTGCGACGCGGTCCCGGCGTTCGCCGCCGTCGGGACCCCCGTGCTGGGCGTGTGCCTCGGCCATCAGGCGATCGGCCACGTCTACGGGGCCGACGTCGTCGCGGCGCCGGAGCTGATGCACGGCAAGACGTCGCCGGTCGACCACACCGGCGTCGGCGTGTTCGCCGGACTGCCGTCGCCGCTGACGGCGACCCGGTACCACTCCCTGGTGCTCGCACCCGAGTCGGTCCCCGAATCGCTCGAGATCACCGCCACCACCCCCGACGGCGTGGTGATGGGCGTGCGTCACCGCGAGGTCGACGTCGAGGGGGTGCAGTTCCACCCGGAGAGCATCCTGACCGGGCACGGCCACGACCTGCTGCGGACGTTCCTCGCCCGCACCAGCGCCTCTGTCTGATCGACCCGGGTCGGATTGGGCCCGGTCGCCGCCGGGCATCGTGACGACATGGGGACAGCGGTGCCGCTCGGGATGGTCGGATCGAGCGCACTCGTCATCGGCCCGCTCCTGGGCGCCGTGTGGACGGCACCCAAGCGTGTGACCGGTGTCCTCGTCGCGTTCGCCGGCGGCACGCTCATCTCGGCGCACGCGTTCGAGCTGTTACCCGAGGCCGTCGAGATCGGCGGACTCACGGCATCGGTGATCGGGTCGTTCGCCGGGTCGATCGTCTTCGTCGTCGACACGATCGTCGACAGCCGCGTGGTCGAGGGCGTCGACGATCCCGACGACGTTCTCGTGCTCGACGGGGAGATCGCCGAGGTGACGTCGGGCGCCGCGGCGGATCAGGGCGAGAAGCTCGAGCACGGTGCCCGGGCTGACGCTCATCGGGCCGACCGCTCCGGCTCGGTGCGATCCAGCGTGACCACGACGTCATGCCCCGGCGCGTACCCGAGCCGGTCGCCTCGATCGCGGAGCTGACGTCGTCGGGCGTCGCCGGGTCGACGCTGCCGTCGGAGAGGAGTGCGGACGGTCGTGCGTCGCTTCGGCACCAGGTGTGCGCCGGGGGAACGCCAGGCGCCGACGTGGCACCGAGCGGGCGCTGGGTCGGTCAGGTGCCGACGCGGCACCGGGCGTGCGCCGGGATGTCGGTCAGGCGCCGGCGTCGCCGGGTGGCTGGGTCACGTCGGGCGCCGCAGTGGTCTGCGGCGGCGTCGTGGTGGTGGGGGCGGGTTGCGTGGTGGTCGTCGGCGGCACGGTCGTGGTCGTCGGCGGCACGGTCGTGGTCGTCGGCGGCAGCGTGGTGGTGGTCGTCGTCACCGCCTCGCGGGCCTGGC
>CBFCWS010000061.1:0-11586 GCA_965601765.1 uncultured Ilumatobacter sp.
GACGTCCGCGAACGATGGAACCTCGGCGCGATCCCGGGCGCCCGGTCGATGCCGCGCGGGATGCTGGAGTTCTGGTTCGATCCCGAGTCGCCGTACTACCGAGCCGGGCTCGACATGGACGCTCGCTACGTCCTGCACTGCGCCGGCGGGCAGCGGTCGGCGCTGGCTGCGGCGACCCTGGTCGATCTCGGCTACCGCAACGTCGCGCACCTCGACGTCGGGTTCAACGGATGGGCTGCCGCCGGCGGCGCGATCGAGGCGGTCCTCCCCGACCCGAAGTACGCCCGCTCGACCGCTCAGTAGGTCGCGTCGCTGACGACGTCGCCCTCACCGTCGACGGCGGCGAGCAGCGCGTCGAGCAGACCGGAGGCGCCGAACCGGAAGTTCTGCGGTCCGAGCTCGCCGATCACCGGTTCGGCGAGGCTCATGTACGCCTCGGCGTCGGCGACGCTGCGGATGCCACCGGACGGCTTGAGGCCGACCGGTCGACCGGCCTGTGCGACCGCGCGGAGCATGGCGGCCGCGGCCTCCGGCGTGGCCGACACCGGCGACTTCCCCGTCGAGGTCTTGACGAAGTCGGCACCTCGCTCGATCGCCATCCCGGCCGCCCGCTCGATGGTGTCGACGTCGACCAGCTCGCCGGTCTCGAGGATGACCTTCATGATCGCCCGGCCGGCCGTTGCACCTCGCACCACGTCGAGCACCGCCCCGGCGCGGGCCGTATCGCCGGCGAGGAGTGAACGGTAGGGGATGACGACGTCGACATCGTCGGCGCCGTCGGCGACCGCACGCTCGGTCAACACCCCGACGGCGAACGGGCGATCGTCACCGCTCGGGAAGTTGACCACGGTCGCGACCGACACCGGCGAGCCGTCGAGCCGTGCGGCGGCGCGGGCGACGAAGTCGGGCCACACGCACACCGCCGCGGTCGCATGGGTGAGCGCCCGGTCGCACAGGTCGTCGGTGGACGCCGCGGATGCGTCGTCGGCGAGATCGGTCAGATCGACGAGCGAGATCGCCAGACGGGCGCGATCGGGGGTCATCCGCCGGGTCGTCGTCGAGCCGGACGGGGCGTCGTGCGGTGCAGGTCCTAGCCCCGGATCGCGAGGCGGGACTCGGCATCGAAGAAGTGGATGTTCTCCGTGGTGACCGCGACGTCGAGCGTGTCGCCCGGACGAGCCCGCGACCGCGGGTTGAAGCGCCCCACGGCGTTGGCCGAGTGCTCGCCACCCTGGTCCTCGACCGCGTCGGGGTCACCCGAGTCGACGGTCGACGCATCGAGCTTGAGGTGCACCATGATCTCACTGCCGAGCGCCTCGATCAGGAGCACTGGCGCCGTGATGGTCGGATGGTTGCCGGAGTCGAAGCTGGCGTCCTCGAAGTCCTCGGGCCGGATACCCAGGATGATCTGCTTGCCGCCGTACTCGCGCAGCGCGGGGCGCTCCTCGAGCGACTGCTGCGACAGCGGGATCGTGTGCCCGCCGACCTGGATCGTGCCGCCGTCGCCATCGACGGTCAGGTCGGCCGAGTAGAGGTTCATCGACGGCGAACCGATGAATGCCCCGACGAACACGTTCGCCGGCTTGTCGTACAGGTTCTGCGGGGTGTCGACCTGCTGCAGGTAGCCGTCCTTGATCACCGCCACCCGGTCGCCCATGGTCATCGCCTCGACCTGGTCGTGGGTCACGTAGAACGTCGTGACGCCGAGGTCGCGCTGGAGCGCTGCGATCTCCGCGCGCATCTGGACGCGCAGCTTGGCGTCGAGGTTCGACAGCGGCTCGTCCATGAGGAACGCCGCCGGCTGACGCACGATCGCCCGACCCATGGCGACGCGCTGACGCTGACCACCGGAGAGCTGGCCCGGCTTGCGGTCGAGGTAGGCGTTGAGCTCCAACACCTCGGACGCCTTGCGCACGCGCTCGTCGATCTCCTCCTTGGGCACCTTGGCCAGCTTGAGCGCGAACCCGATGTTGTCGTAGACCGACATGTGCGGATACAGCGCGTAGTTCTGGAACACCATCGCGATGTCGCGGTCCTTCGGCTCGACGTCGTTGACGACCCGGTCGCCGATCCGCATCTCACCACCGGTGATCGTCTCCAGACCCGCGATCATGCGCAGTGCCGTCGACTTGCCGCAGCCGGAGGGCCCGACGAGCACGAGGAACTCACCGTCCTCGATGTCGAGGTTGAGGTCGTGGATGGCTTGGAAGCCGTTGTCGTAGACCTTGTTGACGTTGTCGAGAACCACGGTTGCCATGATGAATCCGTATACCCCCCGGTATGAGCTGAAACGTCGTCGGCGGACGGCGCCGCAGGCATCGTAGGCGCTCGGACGGGGCCTTCGCCACTGTCGCTCGAATCTTGCCGCGACCTTCCGCGGTCGGTGCCGGGCCGGGCCGGCCGGCGGGAGCGATAGCGTCCCGGGCGTGAATCAGGTCAAGACCCGCCTCCAGTCGCTCGGGCTGCTCGACCGAGCGCTCGCCGCGACGTCCGACACCGAGCTGACCACGGCCTACGATGCGTTGTCCGACGAGCACCGCGAGGCCCTGGACGAGGTCGTCGGTCCCACCGACGACGACGTGCCGGCCGGATTGCGGGCGGCGGCGGTCAAAGGTCGCCTCAACGGCTCGCTCGAGTCGATCGCGCTGGTGCTGACCGACTCGTGTCTCGCTGACTGCGTCGATCAACTGGGCGAGCACGCCGACCATCCGTCGACCGACCAGCTCCGCGAGGTGCTGCCGGGCGTCGTCGAGCGCCACGGGGTCGGGATCACCCGGCTGATGCTCGCCGCCACCGTCGCCGGCGAAGCGCCGGCCGCCGCGATCATCCGCGATCTGCTCAAGCACGACGATCTCGTCGGGCTGCCGCCCGCCGAGGAACGTCCGTCGACGCCGCTCGCCAAGGCGCCACAGGAGCCCGATCCCGAGCGCGAGGCGATCAAGGCCAAGCGCAAGGAGGCCAAGCAGCGCAAGCAGGAGGAAGCCCGCGCCCGCCGCGAGCAGGCTGCTCGCGCCCGCGGTCGAGGGTGACCCCCGGGCCGACGTTCCCGATCGACGAGCTCCGGGCCGAGCTGACGGCCGCCGCCGACCCCGAGCGCGCCCGGCAGGCCGAGCGCTACATGCAGGGCCACGCCCGCTTCCTCGGTGTGGCGACACCCGACGTCCACCGCATCGGACGGCCCCACGTGCGAGCGTGTCGCGGCCTCGACGGCCAGGCCCTGATCGGCATCGTCGAGGAGCTGTGGGCGCAGCCCGAGCGCGAGTTCCAGTACGTCGGCATCGATCTGCTGCGTCGTTTCGTCGACCGTCTCGGCCCGGCGGAGCTCGCCGGCGTCGAGCGGCTCGTCACGACCACCTCGTGGTGGGACACCGTCGATCTGCTGGCGTCCCGTGTCGTCGGTCCGATGGTCGCCGACCACCCCGAGCTCGCGGCCACGATGGACGCATGGATCGACCGTGACGACATCTGGATCGCCCGCACCGCGATCCTGCACCAGCTCGCCCGCGGCGAGCGCACCGATGCGGTCCGGCTGTTCGCCTACGTCGACCGCCGGTGCGCCGACACGGAGTTCTTCGTCCGCAAGGCCTGCGGTTGGGCGCTGCGCGAGTACTCGAAGTCCGACCCGGACGCGGTCCGCGCGTACGTCGAGTCCCGGGGCGATCGGCTGAGCGGACTCACCCGCCGGGAGGCGATGAAGCACCTCGATCGACGCGGCACCGGCGAGTGAGCCGCCGGCGGCCGGTTCAGGCGGGCTGCAGCTCGAGCCAGGCGCCGTACCCGCCGATCAGGTCGGAGACGTCGCCGAAGCCGGCCTGGCGGAGCACGCTCGCCGCGACCGACGACCGGTAGCCGCCGGCGCAGAACACCACGGTCGGCACGGTCGGGTCGAGCTCGCCGGTGCGGGCGGGCAGCTGGCCGACCGGGATCCGGGCGACCCCGTCGCCGATCGTGCCGAGTGCGACCTCGCCCGGGTTGCGCACGTCGACCAGCTGGAGTCCGGCGATGTCGCGGACGCGCTCGTCGAGCTCGACCGCCGTCAGGCGAGAGGCCCGGCGCACGCGGTCGGGGTGGTCGGCCATCACGGCGAGCGGGTGCTCGAGGTGGCCGACGACGCGGTCGAAGCCGATGCGTCCGAGACGGTTCTTGGCCTCGAGCTCGAAGCCGGGCTCGACCACGAGCACGATGTCGACGTCGCTCGGGACGACCGAGCCGGCGAACTCGGCGTAGCGCCCCTCGAGACCGACGTTGATCGATCCGGCCAGGTGGCCGTGTGCGAAGGCCTCGGGGTCGCGCCCGTCGACGATCATGGCGCCGTCGCCGACGAGCCGGTCGAGGCCGGCGAGGTCGAGCGCCGGCGGGGGCGCGGTCTCGTCCATGAGCTCACGGTCCTGGCGGTTGAGGATCGCGTCGTACACGAAGTAGCTCGGCGCCGGGGGCTGTCCTTCGGTGACGAGCTCGATGAAGGTGGCCTTGTCCTCGGCCTTGAGCGCGTAGTTCGTCGCCTTCTGCTCGCCGATCGTCGACTGCGTCTCGGTCGAGAGGTTCTTGCCACAGGCCGAACCGGCGCCGTGGCCCGGGAACACGCGGGTCGCGTCCGGAAGGGTCACGAGCTTGCCCTGCAGGCTGTCGTAGAGGAGGTCGGCGAGCTCGTCGCGGGTGTAGCCGATCGAGGCGAGCAGGTCGGGGCGGCCGACGTCGCCGATGAAGAGGGTGTCGCCGGTGAGCACGCCGTACGGTGCGGCTCCCGACTCGATGTCGGCGGCGTGCTCCCACACGACGATCGAGATCGACTCGGGCGTGTGGCCCGGCGTGTGGCGGATCTCGAGCACGACGTCGCCGAGCGCGATCCGTTCGCCGTCGGCCAGCGGGCGGTACTCGAACTCGGGTGCCGCAACGGACGAGAACCCGATCGCGGCCCCGGTCGCCTCGGCGAGCTCGAGGTGTCCCGACAGGAAGTCGGCGTGGAAGTGGGTCTCGATCACGAGCTCGATCTCGAGCCCGGCGGCCGCGGCGTCGCGGACGTACTCGTCGATGTCGCGACGTGGGTCGACGACCACGGCGCGGCCGGTCGTCTCGTCGCCGATCAGGTACGACGCCTGCGAGAGGCAGTCGAGGTAGTACTGCGTGAACTTCATCGTGGTTCCTTTCGGCGGGGCATCGTGCGCAACCGCTGGTCAGATTTGTACGTACAACTATACCCTAGGGGGTATCGGTCCGCAACCGCAGTCACGGACCGTCGTGCATCAGGCCGCGACCCCTAGCGTGTCGGCTCGGATCTCGTCGAGCACGGCGTCGATGTCGCAGGCGTTCGAACGGTTGTAGGGCAGCCGGCCGAGCAGCGCGGCCATGGCACAGGTGTCGGTGGCCGCCGAGTAGACGAGACCACTGGCCACACCGGCGGCGAGCCACTTGGACTTCGGCACGACGACACTGGCGAGCAGCCCGGCCAGGGCGATCGAACCGGCGGCGAAGCGCACCTGGCGATCCATCGCCCACCGGTCGCTGCCGCCGCGAACGACGTCGCCACCGGCGGTCTCCCATGCGGCGATGCCGCCGTCGAGGAGGTGGAGGCGCTCCTTGCCGGCACCGCTCAGGGTGCCGTGCGCACGGGATGCACGGTTGCCCGACTGGCACACGAGCACGACCGGGTGCTCGAGATCGGCCAGATCCTCGACGTGCTCGTCGAGCGTGTCGAGCGGGATGTTGAACGAACCGGGGATGTGCATGGTCTCGAACTCCCCGCCGGTGCGGACGTCGACGATCCGCAGCTGGGGGTCCTGGCTCATCATCGCGCGAACCTGCTGCATGCTGACGGTGTCGGTGAGGGGAAGGGTGCTGGTCATTGGTGGCTCCTGTCGTGGAAGGTGACCCGGTGCGGGTCGGGCTGGGTTTGGTCGAGGGTCGGGTCGGGCTGGGTTTGGTCGGGTCGGTCGGAGGATCGAGGGCGCAGTGGGCGGCGGCCGGTCACCGCCGCGGCGGCCGGGACGACGTGGCCGACGCACCGGGCGACGAGCAGCACGCGTCGCTCGGGGGTTCACGCACGGCTGAGCTCCTCGCCGGCGGCATCGGCCGCCCCGCGTTCGTCGATGCCGTGACGGCGGTGGTCGTGCGGCCCCGGGCGATCGGCGACGATCGCGGCGACCGCGTCGGCGGTGGTGGCATGGATGCGATCCGCCGAGCGGGCCCAGATGCCGGCCCGCCGGAGCACGTCGCGCACCGGACCCTTGACGTCGGCGAGGTGGAGCGCGACACCGCGTTCGTCGAGCTCGTCGAGCACGTCGACGAGCATCTCCGCTCCGGTGGCGTCGATGTCGTTGATCCCCGACGCATCGAGCACGAGCACGCGCGGCGCGTCGGCGACCTCGGCCGCCTCGTCGAGCAGCAGCCGCTTGACGTGGTTGGCGTTGACGAACGACAGGGCCGCGTCGATGCGCACCACCCGCACCCCGGTGAGGATCTCCGCCTCGGGGAACCGCTTCACGTTGCGATAGCTGGTCGTGCCCGGCACCTTGCCGAGGATCGCGGTGTGCGGTCGCGACATGCGGGCGAAGACGACGAGCATCGACGCCGCGACGGCGACGGCGATCCCGATCTCGATGCCGAGGGCGAGCGTGGCGACGAAGGCGACGGTCAGCCCGATCAGATCCGATCGCTTGACCGCTGCGATGTGGCGCATCTCCTTCACGTCGATCAACCCGATGACGGCGACGACGATGATCGACCCGAGGGCGGCGTTGGGCAGCGACGACAGCAACGGCGTGAAGAAGGCGATGGTCGCGAGGACGATCGCCGCGGTGACGATCGAGGCGAGCGGCGTCCGCGCCCCCGCGGTGTCGTTGACCGCCGTGCGCGAGAAGCCGCCCGTGACCGGGTAGCCGCCGAACAGGCCGGCGGCGACGTTCGCCGCGCCGAGACCGACGAGCTCCTGGTTGGCGTCGACGTCGTAGCGATGGCGACGGGCGTAGACCTTGGCGACCGCGATCGACTCCATGAAGCCGACCATCGTGATCACGAGTGCCGCCGTGACGAGGCTGCCGATCCACGACGCCTCGATGTCGGGGAGTCCGAACGCCGGGAGCGTGTCGGGGATGTCGCCGACGACCGATACGCCACGGGCTTCGAGGTCGATGAGCTCGACGGCGAGGATCGATCCGACGACGACGACGAGTGCGGCGGGGACCTGCGGCAGGAGCCGCTTGAAGCCGAACAGCGCCGCCAGCGAGACGAGTGCGACCACGAGCGTGGCGCCGTTGGTCTCGCCGAGCTTCGAGACGACCTCTTCGACGGTCTCGTAGAAGTGGTCCTGGCGATCGGTCGAGATCCCCAGCAGGTGCTTGGCCTGGGAGAACCCGATGATGATCGCCGCCGCGGCGGTGAAGCCGACGAGCACCGAGTGGGACAGGAAGTCGACGAGGAACCCGAGCCGCCCGACGCCGAGCACGATGTGGAGCACGCCGACCATCAGGGCGAGCAGTGCCGCTGCGGCGAGGTACCCGGACGTCCCCTCCTCGACGAGCGGTGCCAGCGCCGACGCGGTCAGCAGCGAGACGATCGCCACCGGGCCGACCGCGAGCTGGCGCGACGAGCCGAACACCGCGTAGATGAGCACGGGGATCGTGGCGGCGTAGAGCCCGATCTCGGGTGGCAGCCCGGCGAGCAGCGCGTACGCCATCGCCTGCGGGACCAGCATCGCCCCGACGGTGATCCCGGCGGCGAGATCGCTGCGGAGGTCGGTGCGCTCGTACCGGGGCGCCCAGCTCAGGATCGGCAGGAGCCGTCGCAAGAGAGACATGTACGTGAATGTACGTACATTTTCTGACGAATGCAACATACCCCCGGTGGTATCTTGCGATCTGGTGCCTACGCTGGCGTCATGCGGTTCCCCGACGAGATCAGTGCCGACATCATCACCCGCCTGCGACGCGTCGAGGGGCAGATCCGCGGGATCCAGCGCCTCGTCGACGAGGGCAGCGAGTGCAAGGACGTCGTCACCCAGCTGTCGGCGGCGCGGGGTGCGCTCGACCGGATCGGCTTCAAGCTGATGGCGGCCGCCCTCACCGACCCCGAACGCGGCGCCGACGTCGACGAGCTCGAGCGGCTGTTCCTGAAGCTCAGCTGACCGGCCGGTCCGCTACCGGGCCCGAGCGCGGACGGCGAGCTCGTGGTCGAGCAGCCAGGCCTTGGTGTCGAGACCACCGGCGAACCCGGTCAGCTTGCCGTTCGCTCCCACCACCCGGTGACACGGGACGACGATCGGGATCGGGTTCCTGCCGTTGGCCGCACCGACGGCTCGCGACTTGTTCGGGTCGCCGAGCCGGCGGGCCTGCTCCCCGTAGCTGATCGTCTCGCCGAACGGGATCCGCTGCAGCTCCGACCACGCCGACCGCTGGAAGTCGGTACCCGCCGGTTCGATCGGGAGATCGAACTCGATCCGCTCCCCGGCGAAGTACTGACCGAGCTGCTCCTCCGCCTCGTCGAGCACGGCGAGTGCGCCGGGCGACGGCTCGTGCGGTCGACCCGGCGGATCGTCGACCGGGCGGCCGGCATCGGCATCGCCGGCGGAGTGGGCATCGTCGCCGTCGGCGTCCCAGCGGATCGCGACGACGGCCGCGTCGTGGGCGATCACCTCGAGACACCCGATCGGGGTCTCGACGGTGCGTCGGGCCAGCCGATCGGTCGTGGGGACGTTGTTCATCTCGGACTCCAGACGGTGTTCCAGAGGTGGCGGGTCGCATACGAGCGCCACGGACGCCACCGGTCCGTGTCGGTCGGTTCGAGACCGTGGGTGGTCAGCGCACGCTCGGCGACCAGATCGCCCGCGAGGAACACGTCCGGATCGCCCAGTGCCCGCATCGCGACGTGGGCGACGGACCACGGACCGATCCCCGCGATCGCGAGCAGATCGGCCCGTAGGCGATCGCGATCGGCGGCGTGGTCGATCACGAGCGTGCCGTCGGCGATCGCCGCCGCGACGCGCTGCACCGTGGCACCGCGCCGGCGCGGCAGGGGCAGACCGGTCGGATCGACGGCCGCGAGCCGTTCCGGCGAGGGGAAGACCCGGGTGAGGTGCGGATGCTCGATCTCGAGCGGATCGCCGTGCTCGGCGACGATGGCGGCGGTGACCGCCGCCGCTCCGGCGAGCGACACCTGCTGACCGATCACCGTCCGGATCGTCGTCTCGTAGGGGTCGACCGAACCGGGCGAGCGGATGCCGGGCAGGGCGTCGACCAGCGGGCCGAGGAGCTCGTCGGAACCGAGCGCCTCGTCGATCGCCACGGGATCGGCGTCGAGATCGAGCCACCGCCGGACGCGCTCGACCGCCGGTGCCAGATCCCGCCAGTCGGCGAGCCGGAAGGACGCCTCGACGGCACCGTCCGCGGCACGGACGGCAACGGCACCGTGCCCGTGGGGCAGCCACAGCGCCCGGTGCAGGACCCCGTCGTCGTCGAGGTGCTCGATCCCGGCGACGTTGTGGGCGGCGACGAAGCGCACGAGCTCGTCGCCGGCGAACGGACGCCGCACCGGGAGCCGCACCGCGACCGAACCGGCGCCGCTCCCCCGCCCGGTACCGGATCGGCGGCGCAACTCCGTGGGAGACGTGGCGTACACGTCGCGGACCGTGTCGTTGAACTGCCGCACGCTGCCGAATCCGGCGGCGAAGGCGATGTCGGTCATCGTGAGATCGGTCGTCTCGATGAGGGTGCGGGCGGTCTGGGCACGCTGCGAGCGCGCGAGGGCGAGCGGACCGGCGCCCAGCTCCTCGGTCAGCACCCGGTTGAGGTGGCGCTGGCTGTACCCCAGCCGTGCGGTGAGACCCGACACGCCGCGCCGATCGACCTCGCCGTCGGCGATCAACCGCATCGCCCGGGCGACCAGATCGGATCGCCGATCCCACTCGGGAGAACCCGGTGATGCGTCGGGGCGGCATCGCTTGCACGCCCGGAAACCACGTTGCTGCGCCGCCGCCGCCGTCGGGTGGAACTCGACGTTGGATCGCTTGGGCGTGATCGCCGGGCAGCTCGGCCGGCAGTAGATCCCGGTCGTGCGAACGGCGATGACGAACCACCCGTCGAAGCGCTCGTCACGACTCTGCGCGGCCCGGTAGCACCGGTCGGAGTCGAGAGCGGTCGGCGACATGGGTCCATCATGCCGGGTCCACGACGTGACCGACAGCGGGAATCGGACGAGGCGATCCCCTGTCCGATTCCCGCTACTCCGGTCGTGGCGAGACGTCGGCGATCGACCCGCTGTTGACGACACCGGTGATCAGCAGACGCCTGGCGGTGAGCGATCCGTGGGACATGAGCGGCTCCAGGGTTGGGGCGCGGGTCCGAGCGGCCTCACGCAGCGGGGCGGGGGCGGTTGCGACGACGTGGTGCGGCTCGACGTGCGGCTCGACGGGTCGGCATGACGATCCGGATGGTAGATCTTCGAATGGTGGTTCGAACGACAGGAATTGAATTTCCCTCTTTCCGGTCCTCGGCCGATCGCCGGGCGGAAGCGTCTCGCTGCCGGCGCACTCGGCGCCCCTCGGACGCGTGCGCCCTACGATCGCGGTATGGTCGACACCGCCCGAGCCACCCGCCGAGGCGATGCTCTCGCTCGATGACGGGTGGCGGCGAGCGCTCCTCGTCGACCGTCAGCTCCTCGGAGCTCCCGGGCGAGCCGAGCGATCCGTGCTCGACGTGGCACGTTCCGTCGGACCGTTGCACTCGACCGACCCGTCGACCGCCTATCTCCAGATCGCCGCTCGCAGCGACGCGGCGATCGACGACATCGCTGCGGCGCTGTACGACGACCGGGCGCTGCTCCGGCACACGACGCTGCGCCGCACGGTCCACCTCCTCACCCCGGAACTGGCGGTCGCGGCCCACGGTGCGTACAACCACCGCATCGTGCCGAAGCTCAGGCAGCAACTGATCGGCTGGCTGGCGACCTCGGACGACGTCGACGGCGATCCCGCCGGGTGGCTCGACCGGGTGGAGGACCTCGTCGTCGATGCGGTCCACCGTCTCGACCGGCCGTCGGGCACCGATCTCGCCGCCGAGGTACCGGAGCTGCAGGCGACGTTCGAGCCGGCGCCCGGCAGGTCGTACAGCCGCCCCATCCGGAGTACATCCAAGATCATCGAGATCCTGATCGCCGACGGCCGAATCGCCCGCGACCGTCCGCGCGGTGATCTGACGTCCGGGGCGTGGACCTACTCGCCGATCGAACGGTGGCTGCCGCGCGGCCTGCCCGACGCCGACCCGGCTGCGGCGCTCGTCGATCTCCTCGCACACCGGCTCCGGTCGTTCCCGGGCTGCAGCGATGCCGATCTCGCATGGTGGACCGGGCTCCCCAAGGGTCAGGTCCGGCGGGCGCTCGGCACCCTCGGCGCGATCGACGTGGCGCTCGACGGCGGCGGTGTCGGGTGGATAGCCCACGGCGACGACCTCGACACCGTCGATCCACCCGACGACGCCGTCGCGCTCCTCCCCGGACTCGATGCCACCCCGATGGGCACAGCGTCGAGGGACTGGTTCCTCGGCGGCCATGACGATGCGCTCTTCGACCGCAACGGCAACATCGGCCCGACCGTGTGGT
>CBFCWS010000062.1:0-11574 GCA_965601765.1 uncultured Ilumatobacter sp.
GACCGACCCCTCGTCCACGACGACGCCGCCCACCACGACCACGCCGGCGCCGAGTATCCCACCTCCGAGCACCACCTCGCCGGACACCACCTCGACGAGCACCGCTCCGGCGAGCACGGCGTCGACCTCGTCGACCTCGTCGTCAGCGCCGACCTCCGGCGCCGCCGTCCCGCGCGCCACGGCCCTGCGGATCGGCCCGACCGCGCCCGGGAGGAAGGCGACGCTGCCGGCGACCGGCCCGTCCGGCGGCGCTCAGCTCCTCTGGATGGCCGACCTGCTGTTCGCCGTGGGGGTCGCGCTGACCGTCACCACGCGGCTCGTGCGTCGTTGATCACCCCGGACGCGACAGCGGCGGCACCCACCCGAAGGTGAGCGCCGCCGCAGGCATGCGGGAGTGCCGGTCAGCCGGCAGGTTCGACGTCGACGACCTTGCGGCCCTTGCGCCGGCCGAACTTGACCGAACCGTCGATCAGCGAGAAGAGCGTGTCGTCGCCGCCACGACCGACGTTGCGGCCGGGGTGGAACCTGGTGCCGCGCTGGCGGACGATGATCGTGCCGGCCGGGATGGACGTGCCGTCGTACACCTTGACGCCCAGGCGCTGGGCGTTGGAGTCGCGGCCGTTGCGGGTCGAGCCACCACCTTTGGTCTTCGACATGTCGTGCTCCGTCTACTTGGTGATCGAGGTGATCTCGACCAGGGTGTACTTCTGACGATGGCCGTAACGACGGCGCTGGTTGGTGCGGCGCTTGTAGGTGAACCCGTTGATCTTGGGACCCTGGGTGGTGCCGACGATCGTGGCGGTCACCGATGCACCCGCAAGGGCGTCGGCACCTGCGATCACATCGTCGCCGTCGACGAGCAACACTGGCTGGAGCGAGACCTCGCTCCCCTCGTCACCGTCGAGCAACTCGAGCGCCACCTGCTGGCCCTCGGTCACCTTCTCCTGCTTGCCGCCTGAGGCGATCACTGCGTACATAGCTCGTGCAACGCTATCTCCCCGTCCAGATCACACCAACCGGCGCACCCTCGCCAATCGCGCGCTGCGCCGACGGCGTCGGTCTGGTGGCGCGATCGTGACGTCCGACGTCGCATCGGCTCCGGCAAACAGCCGTTCGGGGGTGTCAGCAGTCGCTCGCGTACCGGGGCTGGTGCGGCTCGCGCGAGAACTCGACGGCCAGGGTCTTGACGAATCGGCCCTTGGTGACGATCCGCATCTGCGAGGCCATGCCCGACAGCACCGGCGTGATCAGGATCCGGTGTACGGGGTGGCGGACCCGCTGGTAGGGAGCGAGGTTCTTGTCGGTCGTGTTGGTGTCGACCGACACCTCGGCGACCTTGCCTCAACCGGTCGGCTTGATGAAGTCGATCGTCATCACGCCGCCCCGCTTGACGAGCAGCTCCTCAGCTTCCGGCGTGATCTCCAACTCCATGTGACACAACGTATCGACTGGTTCGGGCCGATCGCGAGCACCAGACCGGGGCGGGCGACCGCGTCGCGCGAGCCGAGCCGGCGAGCAGCGAGCGCAGCGAGCCCATCGTGAAGCCGGCCCGAGCGCAGCGAGCCGATCGTGAACAGTCCTAGTCGAGCAGCGCGTGGTCGACCCGGACGCCGCGGCCGTCGCAGTCGGGGCAGATCTCGGAGAACTCGGTGAGGAGGCCCTCGCCGATCCGCTTCCTGGTCATCTCGACCAACCCGAGGTCGGAGATGTCGAACACCTGCGTGCGGGTCTTGTCGCGGGCGAGAGCGTCACGGAACGCCGACACGACCTCGGCGCGGTGGTCCTTGATCTCCATGTCGATGAAGTCGATGACGATGATGCCGCCGATGTCGCGGAGCCGGAGCTGCTTCGCGATCTCCTCGGCGGCCTCCAGGTTGTTGTGGAACACCGTCTCCTCGAGGTTCGACTTGCCGACGTTCTTGCCGGTGTTGACGTCGATGACCGTCAACGCCTCGGTGTGCTCGATGATGAGCGAACCGCCCGACGGCAGCCACACCTTGCGGTCGAGCGCCTTGTGGACCTGCTCGTGCACGTGGTGCCGCTCGAACAGGCTCAGGCCCTCCGCCTCGGCGTCGTAGTACTCGATGCGGCTGGCGAGCTCGGGGTTGAACGCCTCGACGTAGCTGCGGACGTCCTCGTACAGCCGCCGGTCGTCGATCACGACGCCGCGGTAGTCGGTGTTGAACTCCTCGCGGATCACGCGCACGGCGAGCTCCGGCTCGCGATGGAGCAGGGCCGGACGCTGGTGCTTGGCGGCGTTCGCCTCGATCTGCTCCCACTGCGCGAGCAGCAGCCGCATGTCGGCCTCGAGGTCGGCCTCGGTCGCGTGCTCGGCCGCGGTCCGCACGATCAGTCCGTGCTGCTCGGGCTTGACCCGGTCGAGGATGTTGCGGAGCCGCTTGCGGGTGTCGTCGGGCAGGCGCTTGGAGATCCCGTACGTCTTGGAGTTCGGGATGAGCACGACGAATCGGCCAGGCAACGACACCTCCTGGGTGAGACGTGCCCCCTTGGCGCCGATCGGGTTCTTCGTCACCTGGCACGTGATCATCTGGCGGGGCTTGAGGATGTCTTCGATCCGGGCGTTCTTGCCCTTCTGCTCGATGTCCTCGGGGTCGTACTGGACGTCGCCGCGGTACAGCACGGCGTTCTTCGGCGTCGCGATGTCGACGAACGCGGCCTCCATGCCCGGCAGGACGTTCTGCACCTTGCCGAGGTAGACGTTGCCGTGGATCTGGCTGATGTCGTCGGCGGGCCGGGAGACGTAGTGCTCGATGAGGTTGCGGCCCTCGAGGACGGCGACCTGCGTCATGCCCGTGCGCACCTGGACGCACATGAAGTAACGGCCGATCGGCTTGCCGTTGCGCTCGCGGCCCTTGCGCTGCTCGATCAGCTCGCGATCGGCCGCCGACTGCTTCTTGCGTCCGCCGCGCGATCCGCGACGACGCTTGCGCTGGGCGTCGTCGCCACCCGACTCGGATCCCGATCCGTCACCCTGACGGTTCGAGTCGACGTCGGTCGGTTCGGGCGCCGATCCGCTGCGCTGCTGCCCGCCCTTGCCGCGACCCCGGCCGCCTCGACGGCGCTTGCGCTGCCCGCCACCCGACTCGTCGGCGTCGCGGGTCTGGGGGCGCGCCGGGCCGGGAGGGGGCGTCGTCGGGATCGGCCGCGTGTCACCGACCTTGGGCTTCCTGACGAGGGCGGCCTCGGCGACCTTGGGATCTCGGATCCGGCCTTCGCGGATCGACTCGGGCAGCTCCTCAGGCTGTTGTGCCCGATCCTGGTCGTCGGTGCCGGGCGGTGCGTCGTCCGACCCGGTGGTCGTGTCGTCGTCCATGAGGGTGGTCCCTTCTCACGCGGGCACCGCCAGGGTGCTCGCGCGCACGTCGGCGGGCAACGTCAACACCTCGTGTTGCTCGCCGTCGTGCTCGATCCATTGATGCGTACGGAGCACCCGGACGTCGCGAGGGTCGACGTGCGGGTAGGCCAACTGTGCGAACTCGGACGGGCGCAGTGCCCGTCCGACCGTGGCCAGGTCGGCGACCGTTCGGTCGCCGGTGGGGTCGACGCGGACATCGAGGATCGCGGCACGCACGTCGTCGCGGCGGCACTTCCCTTTCCGTTCGCGTTCGATGACGAGGTGATCGGCGGCCAACAGCCGTTGCGCCGATCGATGGTCGTCGGAGCTGAGCCCACCGCCGGTGAGCTCCCAGGTGCATGCGACGACGGCTTCCTGGAGCGATGCCGACCCGGGTGGCACCACACCTGCGGCGAGCACGTCGATGCCGCTGGGCAGCGACGAGCTGAGCCGGCCGGGCAACTCGTCGAGATCGATGTCGTCGATCCCGACGCTCGACCGCAGCTGGAGATCGGTGTACTCGGCGATCGACTCGCCACCGGTCGGGAGGGCGAGGCCGAAGCTGATCTTCGGCCGCGGCGTGAAGCCCTCGCTCGTCGCGACCGGCAGACCGACGGTCCGCAGCGCCCGCTCGAACAAGCGCGCACCGTCACGGTGGCTGACGAACCGGACCTTGCCGAGCTTCGTCGACCTGATCCGCAGCTTGACCGGCGGGCTCACGTGGCCGCCCCGACGGGAGCACCCGGCTTCGAGTCGAGGAACCGCACCGGGATGTCGCCGCCGCGATCGAGATCCTGCCCGGTGCCCTGACTGCCACCGGCCGGCGCGGTCGCCGAGGCGACGACGTGCTCGATGCCGTAGCCGGTGCACACGCCACAGTCGTAGCAGGGGGTCCAGCGGCAGTCCTCCACACCGGATCCGGTGAGCGCCTCCTGCCAGTCGTCCCAGAGGAAGTCCTCGTGCAGGCCGGCCGTGAGGTGCGCCCACGGCAGGACCTCGTCGATGTTGCGATGCCGGGTGACGAAGTGGTCGAGCGTGAGGTGCTCGGCCTCGAGTGCGGCCAGCCAGCGGTCGAACTCGAAGTGCTCGCCCCACTCCTGGAACAGCCCGCCGTCGCGCCAGACCCGTTCGATCACGGCGCCGACCCTGCGATCGCCACGGCTGGTGATCCCCTCGGCGACGCTCGCCCGTGCGTCGTGCCACTTGACCTGGACGCCCTTCGCCTTCTTCGCGGCGTCTCGAACGAGTCCGATCTTGCGACGCAGCTCGTCCTCGCCGTTCTGGCCGAACCACTGGAACGGGGTGTGCGGCTTGGGGACGAACCCGCCCAGACTCACCGTCACCGACGCGCGCTGCGTGTACTTCCGTCCGATCGTCACGCAGTTGCGGGCGAGCTCGACGATGCCGAGCGTGTCGTCGTCGGTCTCGGTGGGCAGCCCGGTCAGGAAGTAGAGCTTCATCCGGGTCCAGCCCTGCGAGAAGGCCGACTCGACAGCACCGTAGAGATCCTCTTCGGTGATCAGCTTGTTGATGACGGTGCGCAACCGCCACGATCCCGCCTCGGGGGCGAACGTGAGGCCGCTGCGGCGACCGGTGTTGACCTCGCCGGCGAGCCCGACGGTGAAGGCGTCGACCCGCAACGACGGCAGGCTGAGCGTGAGGCTGTCGCAACCGGCGGGCAGGTCGGCCTGATCGGCGATGATGCCGGAGACGACCGGCTCGATGTCGGAGAAGTCGGCCGTCGACAGCGACGTGAGGCTGACCTCGTCGTAGCCCGTGCGCCGGAGGCCCTCGCGGACCATCGTGCGGACCTGGTCGGCCGGACGCTCGCGGACCGGACGCGTGATCATGCCGGCCTGACAGAACCGGCAGCCGCGCGTACAACCGCGGAAGACCTCGACGTTGAGCCGGTCGTGGACGACCTCGGTCAGCGGCACGAGGGGCGACTTCGGGTAGGGCCAGTCGGCGAGGTCGTCGACGGCACGCTTGTCGACCGTGGCGGGCACGTCCGCGTACCGCGGCGCCACCGATGCGAGCAGACCGTCGTCGCCGTAGGTCACCTCGTACATCGACGGCACGTACACGCCCGGGACGCGTGCGAGCCGTCGGAGCACGTCGGCACGGTCGTGGCGGCCGGACGCCTTCCAGGCAGCGATGATCTCGGTGATCTCGCCGACCACCTCCTCGCCCTCCCCGAGGACGGCGGCGTCGATGAAGTCGGCGAGCGGCTCCGGGTTGAACGCGGCGTGGCCGCCCACGATCACCAGGAGGTCGTCGTCGGTGCGGTCGGCGGCGTGCACCGGCGCGCCTGCGAGATCGATCATCTCGAGGACGTTGGTGTACACGAGCTCGGACGACAGGTTGAACGCGAGCACGTCGAACCTGTCGGCGGACCGGTGCGAATCGACGCTGAACAGCGGCACGTCGGCGGCACGCATCTCGGCGAGCATGTCGGTCCAGGGCGCGTACGTGCGCTCTGCGAGGGCGTCGTCGCGCTCGTTGAGGATCTCGTACAGGATCTGCAGGCCCTGGTTGGGCTGGCCGATCTCGTAGGTGTCGGGGTAGGCGAGCAACCACGCCACGCCGTCGCCCAACAGGTCGTGGTCGGGGACCTGGCTGCCGTGCTCACATCCGATGTAGCGAGCGGGCTTCTCCACCCGAGCCAGCAACGGCTCGATCAGCTCCCAGACATCGGACATACCTGGGAGATTCTACCTGGACGACGCGCGCGTGCTGCGGGTGGTGACACACACGGCAGCGCGGGCGATCGCCTCGGTGACGGTGTCAGGCGCCACCTCCGCCGTCCCGCGCGCTGTAGGTGGTGGACACTCACGGTCCCGCTCGGGCGTTCGCCTCGGTGACGGTGTCAGGCGCCACCTCCGCTGTCCCGCGCGCTGTAGGTGGTGACACTCACGGTCCCGCTCGGGCGTTCGCCCTGGTGAGGGTGTCAGGCACCCACCTCCGCTGTCCCGCGTGCTGTAGGTGGTGACACTCACGGTCCCGCTCGGGCGTTCGCCCTGGTGAGGGTGACAGGCACCACCTGCACCATCTCGCGCCGCGTTCGATCAATGCTCCGGGGCGCACGTGGTGCCGGACACCTTCGGCGCGAGCTACCTCATGCGGCGCATGTGGACGGACTGGACGATGCCGAACATGGCGAAGTACGTCAGCAGGCTCGAGCCACCGTAGGAGATGAAGGGCATCGGGAGCCCCGTCACCGGCATGATGCCGAGCGTCATCCCGACGTTCTGGAACACCTGCCAGAGCAGCATCGTGAACACGCCGGCGCACAGGTAGGTGCCGAGGAGATCGCGCGAGAGCGTCGCGATGCGCCAGATCCGCATCAGGGCGATCACGAACAGGGCGAGCAGCACTGCGCAACCGACCAGTCCGAACTGCTCGCCGACCGCCGCGAACGGGAAGTCGGCCCACATGACGGGCACGTCGCCGCCGTTGGTGAGGGGGCCCTGCAGCCATCCCTTGCCGGTGATCCGGCCGGTGCCCACGGCGCGGATCGCGTTGCGGACCTGGTAGATCGAGTCCTCGTTGACGTCCTGCCCGAAGAACACGCGCAAGCGTGTGACCTGGTACCGGTTCACGAACCCGCCGGCGAACGTCGCCGCCACCGTCGAGAGCGACAGGATCGAGATGAGGGCGATGTACTTGCCCTTCGCGCCGGCCACGAGCAGGACACCCATCGCGATCGTCACGATCACCGAGGCCGAGCCGAGGTCCGGCTGGGCGATGACCAGCACGGCGGGGATGCCGACCAGGATGAGACCGCCCAGGAAGCGGGGGTAGGACACCTCGTCGCTGCGCTCGTCGGCGAGGTACGAGGCGAGCGCGATCAAGGTGGTGAACTTGGCGAGCTCGGCGGGCTGGAAGTTGATCGGTCCGAGATCGAACGAGATGCGTGACAACCCCTGCGCGAAGCCCATGATCAGGAGCAGGAGGAGCAACGCGACGGTGGCGACGTACATGACCATCGCCTTCTCCTTGAACCACCCGTAGTCGATCGACATCACGACGAACATGACGACGCACGCGGCGATGGCGAACACCACCTGGCGGTTGACGAACGAGAAGGGGTCGTCCTCGACCTGGGTCCACGACGCGGAGTAGATCACGAAACACCCGATCACCGTCAGGAGGCCCTGCACGGTCAGCAGGACCCAGTCGATGTTGCGGCTCGGATCGCCGGGGCTGGTCCGGATGTTGCCGAGCCCGCTGTCCGGCTTGGGCGTCAGGAAGCTGAGCGCCATCTCACTCGATCACGGTCTCGCGACCGATCGGCCCGGAGCTCTTGATACCCGACAGACAGGACCGATCGGGCATCGACATCGACGGGGCTGCCACCGTGTCGTCGAGATCGAGCGGGTCGGAGATCTCGACGGGCCGCATCATCGTCTCGTCGGAGAGCGCCATGAAGACACACTTGACGACGGGCGCCGCCGCCTGGGAGCCGAAGCCGGCCTTCTCGAGGTAGGCGACGGCGACGTAGGGATCGGTCTCGCTGGGACCGAGCGTCGCGGAGTCGACCGCTGCTGCTACGAACGCGGAGGAGTCGTTCCAGGGGTAGTTGCCGGCCCCCTGGGCGGTGCCCGTCTTGCCGATCAGCGGGATCGCCTCGTTCGGGTAGTTCGCGTACAGGTTCTCGCCCGTCGTCTTCTTGTAGTCGAACCGGTTGCCGTTGACGAACACGCCCGGGCCCGTGATGACTCGGCGGAGCCCACGGATCAGCGGATCGCGTTCCTCGGCGGTGAGCGGCACCTGGCGGATCAGGTCCGGCGCCGAGCGATCCTCGTACATCGTGCCCATGCTGAAATCGACGAAGCCGACCTCGCCGTCCGGCACCCCGGGTTCCCAGATGGCCTGGACGACGGTGGGCTGGATCACGAACCCGCGGTTGACCATGGCGCCATAGCCCGTCGCCAGCTGGAGCGGCGTCGCCGAGAGCAGGCCCTGACCGATCGCGAGCTGCACGTTGTCGGCGACGAAGTAGTTGCGACCCTCCCCTTCGCTGATGACACCTCGCTCGGCGTACTCGCGCTTCAGCTCCGCGTCCGGGACGGTGCCGTCGAACTCGAACGGCAGCTCGATGCCGGTGTCGGCCCCGAACCCCCACTGACGGATCTGTTCCTGCAGCACGGGGTCGTTGTTGTTCTCGAGCATGATGTCTTCGCCGATGCGGTAGAAGAACGTGTCGGACGAGACCGCCATGGCGTCCTCGACGTCGACGGTCCCGTACACGCACGGACGCGGCCCGCAGTAGGCGTTGCGGAACACGCACCGGATCAGGCCGAGGTCGCACCTCTGGGGATCGCCGACCGACCGGTCGTCGAGCCGATACGTCCCGCGGTCGGTGTAGGGCTCGAACGGCCCGATCAGATCGGTGGCGAGACCGGCGTGCGCGGTGAAGAGCTTGAAGGTCGAGCCGAGGTTGTAGCGACCCTGGACCGCCCGGTTGACGAGGATCGAGCGGTCGGGGTCGATCGGATTGCCGAACTCGTCCACCGAGGGGAAGATCTCCTGGAACTTCTCACTCGACAGCCCCGCCTCGAACCACCGGTTGTCGAAGGTCGGATAGCTCGCCAACGCGACGACCCCGCCGGTGTCGTAGTTCATCACGAGCGCCGAGCCGGCGGGCGCCTTGTAGTAGACGGCACTCGGGAAGCTCGGGGCGAGCGGTCCGAGCGAGCCGTCCGGCTTGCGCACCGTCGGGTTCCGGGCGAGCTGGGTGCGGCGTAGCTCCAACGTCGTCTCGAGGGTCCCCTCGACGTACTTCTGCACGTCGAGATCGAGCGTCAGCTGGACGTCGAAGCCGTTGATCGGCGGGATCTCCTCGACCACCCGGATCGGGCGGTTCGCGGCGTCGACCTCGTAGGTGATCTCACCCCACTGCCCGTGGAGGACCTCCTCCAGTTCACGCTCCACACCGAACTGACCGACCCGCTCGCTCAGCAGGTACCCCTGCGCCTGGTACTCCTCGGCCTGTTCGGCCTGGATCGCGCCCATGTAGCCGACGACATGAGCGGCGTGCGGCGCGTACGGGTACACCCGGTCCCATTCGTTCAAGATCTCGACGCCCGGGAAGTCCTCGCTGCGCTCGAGGATCGCGGCCGCGGTCTCCTCGTCGACGTCGCGCTTGAGCGGGAACGGGAGGAACGGGCTGTCGATGCCGCGTTGGAACCGCGCCTCCATCTCCTCGACCGGGACGTCGAGCCAACCGGAGACCCTGGTGAAGATCTCGGTGCGCTGGGTCTTGCGGCGCAACATCTGCCAGTCGACCGCGACGGTGAGCACCCGTTCGTTGTCGGCCAGGATCCGGCCGTCGATGTCGAAGATCCGTCCGCGCTCCGGCGGCACTTGGACGGTGCGGGTCTTGGAGACCGTCACCGAGTCCTGCAGGTCGTCGGCTCGGACGGTCTGGAGGAACCACAGCCGAGCGCCGAGCAGCGAGAAGAGCAGCATCCCGACGAGTCCGAGCACGCCGAGGCGCGCGGCACGACGGTCGACAGCCATACCCACAGTCTGCCGCCACCTTCGCGCCGACGCATGTCATCCAACCGTCATATTTCTCAGCGGACGTTCACGAGAGGCGCAGCCGATCCGGCTCGGCGAAGCCTGAACTACGCGTCCACCGGCGCCTTCCACTCCGATCGCTCGATCCTGAGCGCCCACCGGGCGAGCGGCACGAGGACGATGCTGGCGATCGCCGACGAGACCGCGACGACGGGCAGCACGACGACGAGGTCGGGGGCGAAGGCGTCCTGCTCGCCCACGAAACGTCGCACGATCGGGACCATCGCCTCGCCGACGGCGGCGCCGAGGCCGGTGAACAGCGCAGCGAGCCACCACCACGTCTCCACGCGGATCAACGTCACCAGACCCGCCGTGTACCCGGCGACACCCATCGCGATCGACGACGAGCCCAGGGGCGATCCCACGGCCAGGTCGAAGACCAGCCCGAGGATGAACCCCGTGGTCGCACCTCGCTCGGGACCACCGGCGGCCCCGGCGGCGGCGGCGAAGGCCATCACGAGCTGGATGATCACGCCGAACGGCTGGAGCTCCACGAACAGCGTCTTCTGGATCGCCAGCAGGATCATGCCGATCGGCACGATTCTGATCAACGAGCCGGTGAGGAGCCGGGCGAACACTCCCTACCCCAGCGCCGGGGCCTCGGTCGCGGGCACGAACAGCACCACGGAGAGGAAGTTCAGCCGGTCGAGATCCGCGTTGAGCTCGACCTCGATCTCCAGACCGGAGGTGCCGGGGTTGCGAATGACGTTCGCGACCCGTCCGACGGGGATGTCGGGGGGTGCGAGGCTCTTGCTCCCGCCCGAGGTGAGGACGTCGTCCCCGACGGCGATCCGACCGCCGAACTGGGGGCCGTCGGCGATGAAGCGGATCCGTGGCAGTCGATCGGCGCCGTAGCCGTCGAGCACGCCCGTCTCGCGCGTGACGAGGATCGGTTCGACCGTCGTCGTCGTGACGCCCGGGATCGTCGGGGCCGTGCCGGCCGCACCGGGCACCGTGGTCGACGAGGTCGTCGACGTCGTCGTCGTGGCCGGGTCGGGTGCGACGGTCGCACCCGGCACCGTCGTGGTGGTCGTCGTCGTGGTGGTGGTGCTCGTCGACGTCGTCGTCGTCGTGACGTCGTCGACGTCCAGGCCCGAGGGCACCGTCGGCGGCACCGTCGTCGACACCGTCGTCGAGGGAGTCGGGTCGACCTCGGCGATCACCTTGACCGGGACGCTGTACTGCGGGTCGGTGGCCAGCATGACGATCGCGGTCTGCGGGAAGACGTTGGTGACCTTGCCGACGAGGCCCGCCGAGTTGACGACCGGCATGCCGGTCCGGAGGCCGTCGAGCGAGCCGCGGTCGATCTCGACGCGCTGGTCGAAGTTGCTCGGTGACTCGCCGATGATCGAGGCGGACACGCGCTCGAACGAGGCGAGCGACTCCAGGTCGTTCAGCTCGCGCAACTCCCGGTTCTGGGCGAGTGCGTTCTGCCATGCGATCTGGTCGCTGCGCTGCGCGTCGAGCTGCTCCTGCAACTGGTCGACCTCGGCCTCGAGGTCGTCGACACGGGCGATCCCCCGCCACACCCGGGCGACCGGCTGGCTGACGACCTCGGCCGCGATCTCGAACGGCCGGAACGCGTACTCGAAACCGGATCGCACGGCGTTGAACACGGCGTTCCCGCGCAGGTCGAG
>CBFCWS010000063.1:0-11539 GCA_965601765.1 uncultured Ilumatobacter sp.
GAGCAGGTGGAGGGCCGTGTCCGGGTCGGTGGGTGGCGACTCGATCAGCCCGGCCCCGCCGACGGTCGGCGGGTTGGCGTTGGCGTCGATGGGCAACGGATTGCCGAACTCGACCGCGATGGTGTCCCGTGTGAGCAGCTCGTCACGGGTGAGTGCCTCGCCGTTGCTCAGGTGTCCGAGCAGCAGGTTGCTCACCACGGCCGGATCGTTGAGATCCGGCGGTTGCGGCAAGGTGGCGAGCGCGTCGAACGCCTGGTTGTTGGGCGCGAACAGGGTGTACGGCGCCTGCGGGTTCTCGAGTGCATCCCGCAGACCGTTCACCTGATCGATCAGCGACCGCAGGGTGCTCAGGTCGGACCGGGCGTCGATGATCGCCATCGCGTTGTCACCCGCCGGCAACGTGGTCGTGGTCGTGGTCTCCGGCGGTGGTGGTGCGGTGGTGGCCGGCGGTGGTGCTGTGGTGGGCGGCGGCGCGGTGGTCGTCGTCGCGGGTGGTGTCGTCGTCGCCGGCACCGTCGTCGTGGCCTCCGTCGTCGTCGTGGTCTCGGGCACTGTCGTGGTGGAGCTCGTCGTCGTCGACGTCGTGGTGGTGGTGGTGGAGGTGGTGGTCGTCGTCGTCGTGGTCGCCGCAGCGCGGTCCTGGACCTCGCACCGCACGATGTCGCGGGGCAGGAAGGTGAAGCCGGGGAACTCGTACCTGGCCGTCGAGACCTCGGTGTCGTCGTCCGTCACGACGGTGACCGACATCGTCACGACCGAACTCGACTGGCCGCGTCGGTCGAGGGTGCAGGTGAACTCGGGCGAGTCGGGGACGAGTCCGGCCGGCAGCTGCTCGGTCACCGTGACCGTCGAACGCCACTCCTCCCGGTCGTCGACGGCGTCTGTCGGAGCCCACACCCAGCGGGCCAGGCCGTCGGGGCTCGACGTCGTCGTCGCCGGTTCGGGTGCGATGGCGTCGGTCGGTGACAGCCACTCGAACTCGCCGCGCGCATCGTCCGGCCCGACGACGGTCGCCGTCATCTCGCGCCCGATCGGGGCCCGCTCGGCATCGCGCCGATCGATGACCAGCGTCGTGCTCGACGACGGTTCGTCGTCCTGCGCGAATGCGACGATGACGATGACGATGAGGGCGATCAACGCCGCGGCCATGGCGATGATCGCCGCAGGCCGCTTGTACCAGGGGGTGGGCGGTTCTTCCTCGTCGGACAGCGCGACCTCGTCGAGCGGCGGGGGAGGAGGTGCAGCGCCGGCCGCGGCGCCGGTTCCGGCGGCGGCGCCCGTCACGGGCATCGCAGCCGTTGGCTCGCCGGGATCGGTGGGGCCGGGCGGACCGCCGGGCCCGGCGCCGACCGGCCCCGGCCCCTGGGCGCCGGGGCCAGGGGGATCAAGTCGACCAGGGTCGTTCGGGGAATCGGTCACCCCGCGACTCTGCCACAGACGGGCGCCCGCGTGCGGCTTCGGTCGCCTCGTCGCCAACCGTCGAGACCGCCGGGCGCGGCACTAGGTTGTGGTCCACCGCGGTGTGGGTCCATCACGGGGGAGCAGGCGATCAGCGCGATGTCCGACGACGAGACGGCAAGCACGCAGAGTCAGCGCGTCCGGTCGCTCTATCGGCGCACGGTCACCTTCAGTTGGGGGTTCGTCGGGGTCGCGGCCGCTGCCGCGATCGCGATCTTCCTGCTGTGGTTCTTCAGCGCGCTGGTCGTGCCGCTGGTCCTCAGCGTCTTCCTCGCGGTCGTCTTCGGACCGGCCGTCGACTGGCTGGAGGCGCGTCGGCTGCCGCGCTCTCTGGGATCCCTGCTCGTGCTGCTGATGATCGCCGGGATCTTCATCGGGGCGCTCGCGGCCGTCGTCGTCGGGATCATCGATCAGGCCGACAGCCTCCGCGAGCGCTTCGACGACGTCGTCGCCCGGGTCGACGAGCTGCTGGCGGAGTCCGACCTCGCGTCGTACTTCGACTCGTTGTTCAGCGGCGCCGAGGGGTCGGGCAGCTTCCTCAGCGGCGGTCTGGCCACGACGGTCGGGACCGTCTTCACCAGCGCCGGGGCCTACCTGTCGGGGCTGCTGCTGGGTGTCGTGCTGACCTACTACCTGCTCAAGGACGGGCGATCGCTCGTCGTCTCGATGCTGACCGCCCGCCGGCCGGCGACGGCGGATCGTCTCGAGCGGGTGCTCGGCGAGTCGGCGGGCAACGTCCGGACGTACATGCGCGGCCGCACGATCCTGGCCGTCGTGCAAGGCGTGGTGATCGGGATCGTCGCGCTCGTCGCGGGGGTGCCGCTCGCGTTCGCGATCGCGATCGTCAACATCGTCGGCGGGTACATCCCGTACGTGGGCGGGTTCGTCGGTGGCGCGTTCGCGTTCTTGATGGCGCTGTCGGAGGGCGGGGTGAGCCTCGCGCTCGTGATGCTCGTCGCCGTCGTCGGGGTGTCGGTCGGGCTCGAGAACCTGCTCGAGCCCGCCCTGCTCGGCAACCAGCTCGAGATGCACCCGATCGTCGTGCTGCTCGCGACGTTCGCGGGCGGCATGCTGATCGGGCTGGCGGGTCTCGTGCTCGCAGCACCGACCGTCGCCGTCGCGCGGACCGTCTTCAGAGCCCTCGTCGAGGCGCCGCCCGACGCGACCGCGGTGTCGGGCGACGACCCGCCGCGGCCCGCCGGCGCCGGTGTCGGGTGATGACGGAGACGGCTTCATGAACGACCGGCCGAACGACCAGCCGAACGACCAGCCGGCACACCGGACCGGTGACCGACCCGACGTGGTGTTCGTCCTCGGCGGAGGCGGGCCGCTCGGCGCGCACGAGGTCGGCATGCTGCAGGCGCTCGTCGAGCGCGGCGTGCGTCCGGATGCGATCGTCGGCACCTCGATCGGGGCGCTCAACGGCGCCGTCGTCGCGGCGGACCCCTCCGTCGCATCGATCGAGCGCCTCGGCGCGCTGTGGGCGTCGGTCGACCGCTCGGGCGTGCTCGGTGGCTCGGTCATCGATCAGATGCGGACCATCGCGCGCACGCGCACGCACCTGCAGAGCAATGACGGCCTGCGTGAGATCGTCGAGCGCGCCCTCGATGTCGAGCTGATCGAAGACCTCGCAGTGCGGTTCGAGTGCGTGGCCGCGAGCATCGAGCGGGCGACGGTGCAGTACTTCAGCCGTGGTCCGGTCGTCGACGCGATCCTCGCCTCGACGGCGATTCCGGGGATCCTCCCACCGGTCGAGATCGACGGTGAGCACTATCTCGACGGCGGCCTCGTCGCGTCGATCCCGCTCGACCGGGCGATCGCGCTGGGTGCGACGACGGTCTACGTGCTCCAGGTCGGTCGGATCGAGACACCGCTGCGAGCCCCCCAGTGGCCGTGGGAGGTCGCGATGGTGGCGTTCGAGATCTCCCGTCGGCACCGGTTCACCGAGACGATGTCGCGCGTGCCGGACTCGGTGTCGGTCCACGTGCTGCCGACCGGCGAACCGAAGGAGTTCACCGATCTCAAGCAGTACCGCACCGGCCGAGGGGCAGTGAGCGTCGAGGATCGGATCCGGGTGTCGTACGAGGCATCGACGGAGTACCTCGACGGCCTCGACCGATGATCCGCTCGATCCCGCCGCGATGGGTCCGCCGGCTCGTTCTCTGGCCGCTCCCCGTCGTGATCGTCTGGCTGTACCTCCTGGCAGTCCCGCTGCTGCTGATCATCGCGGCGGTGCTGTCCTACCGCCTGCCCGGGAAGCTCCGCCTCGTCAGGAGCATCGGGCTGCTCACCGTCTACGTGGCCACCGAGGCGGTGGTGGTCGTGGCCGGACTCGCCCTCTGGATCCGGTTCGGGTTCGGGACGCGGTTGCGGAGCGACCGCTCGATCGCCGCCCACTACCGGCTGCTCGAGCTCGCCCTCCGGGTGCTGGTGTCGATGGGGCGGCGCCTGTTCGTCCTGAGGATCGACGAACGGAGCACCCGATCGACCGGTGGCGATCTCGCATCGTGGCCGGACGAGCCGTTGGTGGTGATGAGCCGGCACGCCGGTCCCGCCGACTCGTTCCTGCTCCTCCACGAAGTGATGTCGAGCCACGGGCGGCGACCCCGGATCGTCGCCAAGGGGCTGCTCCAGCTCGATCCGGCGTTCGACATCCTGCTCAACCGGCTGCCGAACGAGTTCATCTCGAACGTACCGGGCCAGTCGGCGGCGGCGATCGCCGGCATCGAGCGGTTGGCCGCCGACGTGGTCGACGGCGATGCCCTCGTGATCTTCCCCGAGGGCGGCAACTTCACCGAGGCGCGCCGCATCCGGGCGATCGACCGACTCCGCCGCGACGGCCACGAGGCCGCCGCCGACCGGGCGTCCGAGCTCCGCAACGTGTTGCCCCCTCGTCCCGCCGGCGTGCGGGCAGCGCTCGGCGCTGCGCCGGGCGCCGGGGCGGTGTTCGTCGCCCACACCGGGCTCGACGACATCGCGACCGTCGGCGACCTGTGGTTCGCGATGCCCGACCACAAGACGCTCCACGTCCAGTCGTACGTCGTGCCGTCCGAGCTGGTCCCGCGGACGCCGTCCGACCAGGACGAGATGCTCTATCTCGCCTGGCACGGCATCGACGAGTGGATCGGCGCGGTGCACGCCGAATCGGGGTGAGGGCTCAGATCCGCCGGAGCTCGGCGACGCCGCGCACGGTGGTGATGATGATGACGACGTCGACGAGGCGGCGCGGGGTGGCGTTCAGGTTTGCAGCAGCGAGACCGTCGTGCCGTCGCGGAGCTGACCGGAGTGCTGCGCCGTCGAGTCGGCGATCGGGGTCTCGCCGTCGAGCAGGAAGTGGTAGCCCCAGGTCTCGCCGCAGCGGAGCCGAACGGCGGCCGAGAAGCTGCCATCGGCGTCGCGGTCGAGCGCGAACGGCGTCCAGCCGAGGAACTCGGCGACCAGGTCGACGTGGCGGCCGCCGATCGAGGCGGGGACCTCGAACCGGACGGTTCGCCAGGTGCCGTCGGTGTCGCTGGGCGCGCGCATTCGCGCTGTCGGCGTTCGTCCCACGGAGCCATCATCGCATCCAGGGGCCGTGTCCGCCAAAGCCGTTCGGCACGTCTCGCACCGGCCGACGGCCAGCGTGCCCGGGAATCCGGCGCGGCCGGGTCCTCGACCGCGCGATGCTGGGGTCATGTCGCTGCTCGGGACGGTTCGATCGGTGGGGGAGGCGCTCGGCGTCGTGCCGACGGAGGCGACCTCGGTCGGGTGCAACCTGGGGCGCGTGGTCTACCGCGAGACGCGCCGCGCCGCGCAGACGGTCAACCTCCTCAGACCCCGGCGCGCCCTCGCCCCGGAGACCCAGGCGATGTTGCGCTCGGTCTTCCCCGACCTCGACGTTGGAGCGATCCGCGTGCGGACGAGATCCCGTCTCCCGGCCAACCGGTTCAAGCCGACCGGGTCGATCTACGCGATGACGTTCGGCAACACGATCTACTGGCGTGACGACCTCGACGAGTCCGATCCGATCCACCTCGTCCGCCTCGTCCACGAGGCCACGCACGTCGATCAGGTGCGCCGCCTCGGCGGCGAGGACGCCTTCGCCTGCGAGTACGGCGCCGGCTACCTGCGCGGCGGTGGCGAGCTGCCCGGCTACATCGAGGAGCCGTCGGACTACCACCGCAACCCGCTCGAGTCGGAGGCCTACTCCACCGAGGCCCGCTACCGCGACGCGCGCGGTCGCGTGGTGGCGAGCCGCCTCCCGCGTTGAGCCGACCTCCCGGCGAGGCGTGCGCCGCCACCCGGCGACCTCGGATCGTCGCGCGCGCGTTCGGGGCCCGGGCCACCCGGGTGCGGAAGGGCTAGGTTTGGCTCGTGCGGACGGTCGAGGTGAACGGTGTGTCGCTGGCCTACGACGAGTGGGGGAGCGGTGACGAGACCGTCGTGCTGTCGCACAGCTTCCTGGTCGACCGCACGCAGTACGCACCACAGATCGAGATGCTGGCCGATCGCTATCGCGTCCTCGCCTACGACCATCGCGGTCACGGCGAGAGCGCCAAGGTCCGCGAACCGTACGACATGGACGCGATCTACGACGACGCGGTGGCGTTCATCGAGGCGACCGGCGCCGGCCCCTGCCACTTCGTCGGTCTGTCGACCGGCGGGTTCGTCGGCCTGCGCCTGGGGTTCCGCCGCCCCGATCTGCTGAGGCGCCTGGTGGTCATGGACACCTCGGCCGAGCAGGAGTCGCTGGTCAAGCGCGTGAAGTACGAGGGGATGTTCGCCGTGGCGCGCTCGGCGGGCCTGAAGCCGCTGATGGGCGAAGCGATGAAGACGATGTTCGGACCGGACTTCCTGGACGACCCGGCCCGCGAGCACGAGGTCGCCCACTGGCGCGAGCGCATGTCGGCCAACGACGTCGAGGCGTTGCTGGCGTTCGGCCGGGCGATCTTCGGCCGCGAGGACGTGGTCGATCGCCTGGCGGAGATCGAGGTCCCGACGCTCGTGATGGTCGGTGAGCACGACGCGCCGCAGCCGGTCGACCGGGCCAGGACGATCGCCGAGGGCATCGAGGGAGCCCGGTTGCACGTGATCGCCCGTGCCGGTCATCTCGGCACGATCGAGAACCCCGAGAACGTCAACGACGTGCTGGCGTCGTTCCTCGACACCGGTGAGATCCCGGCGCGGGCGGCGGGCGACGAACGCACGCCGCGCAGCGTGCGTCACGACGGCCGGTTCTACGGCCGGGTCGTCGAACCGCTGCTCGCCGGCGTCCACGGCTTCGTCGTCGACAAGCTCCCCCCGGGTGGTCCGGTGCTCGATGCGTGCTCGGGGACGGGAGGGCTGGCCCGCAGGATCGCAGCGACCGGCCGCGAGGTGGTGGGCGTCGACCTGTCGCCCCGCAACGTCGGGTACGCCCGAGAGGCCGCAGCCCGTTCGACGACGGATCCGACGGTGACGTTCGAGATCGGCGACGTCGCGCACCTGCCCTACGACGACGACACCTTCGAGACCGCGACGATCGTGCTCGCGCTGCACGAGATGCCCGGGCACCTCCGGGTCCCGGTGGTGCGCGAGCTGACGCGGGTCGCCCGGCAGGTCATGGTGGTCGACTTCACCGCGCCATTGCCACGCAACGTGTCGGGGATCCGGTTCCGCACGGGCGAGTTCGCCGCCGGGTGGGACCACTTCAGCGCGTTCCGCGACTACAGCGCCCGCGGCGGCCTGCCGCAGCTGTTCGACGAAGCCGGCGCCGCCGCGCAGTCCGAGCGGCAGATCGACGGCGGGGCGTTGTCCGTCGTAGTGATCCGCCGGCGGTAGCGGCCGCTCGATGGTCCCGCTGTGCCGCCGGGCTCAGGTCGTGCCGCGGTCGACGTCGGCCGACGCCGCGGGACCGGGTGGGATGCCGAGCGCGCCGTCGAGCTCGCGCGCGAGCGCGCGATACGACTCGGCGGCCGGGGTCTTCGGGCGGGCGTCGACCACCGGAGCCCGGTCGACCGCCATCGCCTCGACGTCGACCGAGTACGGCGTCCAGCTCGAGAGCACGTCGCGGCGATCGCGCGGGAGCTCGTCGATCATCGACCGATGGACGCGCTTGCGGAGGTCGACCATCGACAGGAAGGCGGTGATCTCGACGCGCCGGAGCCGCGTGTCCGCGCGCATGTACGACGCCAGCTGATCGAAGCTGCGCATCGGCAGCGCCGACGGGACCACGGGGACGAGCACGACGTCGGTCGCCCGCAACACGCTCTCGACGGTGAGGGTGATCCCCGGGGGGCAGTCGAGGTACACGACGTCGTAGCGGTCGCCGAGCCGGTCGAGCATCCTCCCGACGCGGCGGCGGGGCTTGGCCAGGGCCGCCAGCTCGAGGTCGAGGTACCGGAGCGAGAAGTCGGCCGGGACGACGTCGAGGTGGTCGTAGGTGGTCGCCACCGGGCTCTGCGCGAGCTGCCGCGACGTGCGGACGAGGCGGCGGGCGCCACCGGCCACCCGACCGGCGACGTCGAAGACGTAGGTTGCGGCCCCCTGCGGGTCGAGGTCCCACAGCAGGGTGCGCCGCCCGGCTGCGGCGCTGAGCCGGGCGAGGTTGACCGCCGCCGACGTCTTGCCGACGCCGCCCTTGATGCTGGCGACGGCGACCACCGCAGCGCCGACCGTCACCACCACCCTCGGAGCTGCTTGCGCGACGCTCGGCGCCACACCCGGCGGAAGTCCTTCCGGGTGTGCTCGGCGCGCACGCCGAGCAGGCTCGCGAGCTGGCCGGCGGGGAACGCGACTGTGGGATCGGCGCATGCCGCCTCGCGCAGGTGGCCGCCGATCACGATCGCGTCGTTCAGCTCGCCCAGGCAGTCCTGGATGTCGGTCATCGCCTTGGCGAACCGTCGGGCCGGCTTGCCGGATGCCGGAGCGACCGCCTCAGCGGCGTACCTCGCCCGCTTGGCGTGGATGCGGATCCGGTGGAGGTCCTGGTCGGTCGAGGACGCGGAGAGCGAGTCGACGGCGCGCCGCAGCCGGCGCCACGGCTTGCGTGCGAGACCGGGCAGCAACTCGTCGGCGGGGTCGTCGGCCTGCGGTGCGGTGCGCGGGTTGCGGCTGACGGCGATCAACCGGTCGACGAGCACCGTCGCCCGGTCGCTGTCGAGTGCGGCGAGCATGCGCCGGCGCCGTTCGGCGCGCGCCCGGTGGAAGTGGTCGACGACCGCTTGCAGGTCGGTCGGCTCCATCACCGGATGCGCCGCGGCGACATCTTCGAGGGTGGGGATCAGCACGTCGAGATCGCGCACCTCGCCGAGCACGCCACCCAGCCACCGCAGCTCGTCGCGCAGCTCGGGCACCCAGCTGTCGTCGAGCAGGGGTCGGAACGTGCCGAGATCGGAGCGCAGTCGGCGAACGGCCACGCGGGCCTGGTGGACGGCCTCCGGGCCGGTGTCGAGCCGGACGTCGGGCAGGTTCGTCACCAGCTGGCGGGTTGCGCCCGTGATGGCCGCCACGATCACCTCGCGTGCGGTGGGCGTCGACCCGACATCGGGAACGGGCAGCTCGTCACCGGTTGGATGTGCCTTCCCGAGCGCGATCTCGATCTTCGAGTGGGTGGTGGGCGTCGCGCCGGCGTTCACGAGCTCGCCGATCAGCCGGTCGACGTCACCCGGAGCGGTGGTCTCGGCCAGCTCGACCTCGAGCATCCGGAACCGCCACTCGTCCTCGCCGGGCCGGCTCACGACGACGTGGTCGTCGACGAGCTCGGCCAGCTCCCGGCCGTCGCCGTCGGCGAGCTCGACGGGATGGCGCGTCGTCACCACGGTCGCCGCGGGAGCCAGCGGGGAGCCGCGGGTGAAGCCGGACACGAGCGCGACCGCGTCGGTCGGGACGGCGTCGTCGGTGCCGGCGAAGTTGATCTCGGCGCGTGCGAGCACGCCCTGATCGACGCCGGAGGCGAGCTTGACGGTCCACCCGTCGTCCGAGCGGAAGCGGAGCGAGCATCCCCATCGCGCCAGCCGGTGGTCGGCGGTGTCGTAGTAGACGGCGGTCAGGTCGCGTGTCGGCAGCTCGCGAACCGAGACGCCGCCGCCCGTCAGCCGGTCGACGTCGGGGAGCTCGTACTCCGCGTCGATGTACAACTTGATCTCGCGCTCCAACACTTCTGCCGGCACGTCACCCTCTCGCGTCGCGTCGTGTCGTCTTCACCGTGACGACAACATCAGTTAACCATGCGGTGCGTGCCCGGCGACGCGCCGGAGGAACGCTCCGGCCCGGCGATGGTGGGCGACCTGCCGAAAACGACGATCGGCCCCGCCCGGACTCGCCGGACGGGGCCGATTGGCCGGTGGGACGTCAGGTCACTCGCACCAGGGGTACACGAAGATGCTGCCGCTGCCCGCCCGGTGGTCGGCCAGCACGAGGCTGAACGGGAGCACCGTCTCGAGGGTGATGCCCTCGGGGAGGCCGTCACGCGGCGCGACACCGAGTGCGACAGCGTCGGCCACGGAGATGCCGTTCTTGGCGACGGTCGGCAGGGCGCCGAGGCCCTGCAGCGCCGAGATGCCGGCCTGCTGGCAGGCGATCCCGGCCGGCTTGCCGCCCTCGCCGGCGCCGTCGGGCGCACCTGCGGCGGCGGTGCCGGCGAAACCGACGGTGGCGATCGCTGCGGTGGCGACTGCTGTCTTGAGGTACTTCATGTGACCAATTCCTTTCGTCGTGTACGTGGTCGAGTGGTTCTACGGTGCGAACGCTGCGTCTGGATGCGCACAACGCGAGAAATCGGCCGGATCGTCGGGAACGGTCGCCGACGGGGCCGGTGACGACCCGCGCCGAGCCCGACCCGGGTCGGTCGGCTGAGCGGCCGTGGACGCCGACCGCGTCACCCACCGCTCGGCGACGAGTTCGTCGGGACAGCGGGGAGCCCGCCAGGTGTCGGTCCCCATCGACCCGCCCTGCGAGAACAGCGGCGGAGGGCCGCCTGGTTGCGGAGGGCAACAAATGCGCCGGCTCGCCCGCGTTCACATGTCAAGCTGGCGCATGACCGACGACGGCGGCAAGATCGGGGCATCGACCCGGTCCGTCCGTGCCCGCCGTGGTCGCCGACGTGCGCGGCTTCTGCTCGTCGCCGTGCCCATCGCCGCCCTCGTCACCGGGCTCGTGTTGATGGCCGGGATGCCGGCCGTCGCCGCCTGTGGCGCCGAGATCGACGGCCGGATGATCGGACCCGACACGCCCAGCAGCAGGTCCGACCCCATCGAGATCGCCGGCGACACGATCAGGCTGAGGGGCGAGGCCGGGGAGGTCTGGGGGTTCGTGTGGATCGGGCCGGTTCCCGTGCCGTTCGGGTACCCCGACGCAGATGGCGTGGCGACGGTCGATGTCGACTCCTGGCTCGGGGGAGGAGTGATCCGTGTCGACGTGAACGGGCCCGGGGCCGGCGACTGCGAAGGGACGTACTGGTTCCGTGTCGATTCCGGATTCCCGTTGGCCAGCGTCGCCGGGGGTGCAGGTGCGGTTCTTCTGCTCGGCGGCACCGCCCTGGCCGTCTCCGCGGTTCGTCGTGGTCGTGGTGGGCGTTGCTCACCGGTGCGGGGCGCGTTCGGCGGGCTCGTCGGCGGTGCGGGCGCAATGATGCTCCTGCACCTCCTCAGCGTCGACCTCGTCCCCACGACCGGCCCCTGGACCGGGCTGCTGGCACTCGTCCCGGCCGGCTTCGCGACGTTCGCCGCTCGCAGGGCGTGCATCGAATCGGCTGCGCTGCCCGTCCTCGTCGATGTCGTGCCCGTCCTGGAGGCGCCGACCAGCGCCGTAGTCGGCGGCACCTTCGACGTGCACTTCGGCTTCGCGTTGGCGCCCCTCGGTCGCCGTCGCCGGACCCGCGGCCAGGAGCTGACCGCCGAGCTGGTAGTGGGGGGCGCGGTCGGCGGCGAGGGGCGGCGCTTCACGGCGTCGGGACGGGGCCGCCGCGCCCACCTCACCAGGTCGGCGTCGGTCACCGTCGACGTGCCCGGAACCGCCAACGTCACCGTGTTCTACGCACGCGGGGGCGAGACGGTCGGGATGGCACGTCGGCAGGTCGACGTCGTCGGTTCGTTCGGCGTACCGCCGCACGAGATCGCGCGCG
>CBFCWS010000064.1:0-11285 GCA_965601765.1 uncultured Ilumatobacter sp.
GGTGTGCAGATCGATGAAGCCGGGGGTGACCCAGCACCCGGTCGCATCGATGACGTCCGCTTCCTCGGGTGCCTCCAGTGCGGACCCGATCGCCGCGACCCTGCCGTCGTCGCCGACGAGTACGTCGGCCCGCCGGGGTGCCGAGCCCTCGCCGTCGTAGACGGTGCCGTTGCGGATGATGCTTGACATGTCGTGGTTGCCCTTCTGGTCGGCCCGTCCCCGGCTCGCTCGGCTGTGACGTCGCGAGGTCCGGTCCCCCGAGGTGACGTGGTCGGCGCCCGGCGTCGACGGACGCACACATCTTCGCGGATCCGCCACCGGGGGCGACGTCGTGCACGTACGTCCCACCGCTGCGATCCCGGACCCGGCCTCCTGACGTCGCCCTGACCGAGACCGATCGGCCGGGACGACGGGACCCAGACCGCGCGGTTCGGCCTCCGCACGCGGCACGAGGCGGCCGTCGCCGGACCTACCGTCCGGTCGTGGGCGGTGTGCTCGGCTCGTGCCGGCCGCGCCGGTGTTCGTCGCCGGGCAGCGGACGCTCCCCGTGGGGTTCGCATTCGCAGCCGACACGTGCTCGGCGAATCGGGCGTCACGGTCGCCGGTTCGGCCGGGCGGACGGCGCGGTGCCATCGTGGCGCCCATGAGTGACGTGGTGGGGTTCGATCCCGGGGTGATCGACGCCTGGCTCCCGACGGTCACGACGATCGAGCCGCCGATCGTCTGGGAGCGCATGCCGGGCGGTCACTCCAACCTGACGTACCTGCTGACCGACGCGTCGGGGCGCGAACTGGTGATCCGTCGCCCGCCGCAGGGGGAGTTGCTCCCCAAGGCCCATGACATGTGGCGCGAGTACCGCATCATCGAAGGCCTGTGGCCGACCTCGGTGCCCGTCGCCGAGCCGATCGCGTACTGCGACGACCGCGAGATCGCGGCGACCCACTTCTACGTGATGGGCAAGGCCGAGGGGCGCGCGCTCTACAGCGGCGCCGAGGTCGCGGTGTTCCTCCCCGAGGCGTGCCGGCGTGCGGCAGCGGAGCGGTTCATCGATGTGCTGGCCGAGCTCCACTCCATCGAACCGGCCGATGTCGGGCTCGCCGACCTCGCCCGCCCCGACGGCTACGTCGGTCGCCAGCTCCGGACGTGGTACGGCTCGTGGACCGCATCGGTGCCCTTCGCCGAGCACGACGACGCGCGGGTCCACGAGCTCCACGCGATGCTCGAGTCGAGGATCCCGGTCCAGGGCCCCGGCCGGATCGTCCACGGCGACTACGGCCCGCACAACGCCCTGTTCACGCCCGACGGCAGCGTCGCGGCGGTGCTCGACTGGGAGATCGCGACCCTCGGCGACCCGCTCGCCGACTTCGCGTACTCGATCAACGCCTGGGTCGAACCCGGCGACACCGGCGTGTACGGGGCCGACCCGCCGACCGTCCTGCCGGGCTTCCCGAGCCGCGACGACATGATCGCCAGGTACAGCGCTCGCACGGGCGCCGACCTGTCCGATCTGGCCTACTACCGCACCTTCAACTCGTGGAAGGTGGCGTGCATCCTCCACGGCGTGTACGCGCGCTACCGAGCGGGCCAGAAGTCGACCGAGGACGTCGACGTCGACATGCTGTTCGCCCGCATCGGCGCCTCGCTCGACAACGCCGAGGACATGGCGGCCCAGATCCCCGCCTGAGCTCGACGCGGCCCGGCACCCCCCGAGCACCTCCGAACCATTCCGTGGCAGTGATCACGCGCGCCGCCCGAGTCGGGTCCAAACCACTTCGTGGCAGCGATCCCGCGCGCCGGCGTCAGGATCGCTTCCACAGCATGCCGAGTGCACGCCGCACCGAGTGGCGCGTCCTGACACCGACCCGGGGGTGCGGTCACTCGTGGGTCGGCCGTGCGGGTCGGTTCGCCGCGACCACGCCGGCGTCCCAACCGGGAGCCCGACCTCCCCGGGGCGGCCGGACGTCGCTCGGATCGATCCCGGCCTCGACGAGCAACCACGACACCAGCGAGTTCGAGTTCCACATGTCGCCGGTTCCGAGCTCGTCGCGTCCCCAGACCAACGTCGGGAAGGCGGGCACGCGTGCGACGACCCGCCGCGCCGTGTCGGATCGGGTCGAGATCGAGACCGGGCCGTCGACCGCCGCCGCGACGTCGGGGATCGATCCACCCGTCCAGCAGCGCACCTCGTACCGGAACAGCCGCGACCGTCCGAGCAGCGCGGCGCCCACTGCACCCTCGCCCACCACGCCGCGCTCACCACGCTTGGTCCACACCGGCGCCATCTCGATCGCCGACTGCACGCCGTCGACCGTGACGAGCATCGCCGAGTGGTACAGGTCGCAGCGCCGCCGGCCGCTCACGCGTGCGGCGATGCCCTCGTACGTCCGCCCGCTCCAACGCACGAGCGCGCCGCCGGCCCCCGCCCCCAGCGGGATCCAGTACAGATCGACCCCGTCGTCCCTCGCCTCAGCGCCCACCGGTACGGGATCCTACGACCGGCGTCGTCGGCCACGACAACGGCGCAAATGGGCGGACGGGGACCTGCCGATGGTGACGCCGCAGCAGCCGGGTGGGTCGTCGATGACGGCGCCCGTCGGGTCGTCGAACACCCGCGGTCGACGAGCACACGCCGCAGAGGGCGGACCGTCAGGAGGCCGGGGAACGTCGCCGGTCGATGGCACGCCAGATCAGCAGGATCAGCACCGCGCCGATGATCGAGAAGATGATGCCGCCCGGCTGGAGCGCGCCCTCGTCCTCGTCCCATCCGAACAGCGCCCAGGCGAGGAACCCACCAGCGAACGATCCCACGATTCCGAGCAGGACCGTCCACCAGAAGCCGATCGCATCGCGACCGGGAACGAGGAGCCGGGCCACGAACCCGGCCACGATCCCCACGAGGATCAGATACATCACCGTCCAGAAGTTGAACATGGATCACCTCTCCCGATCGACGATGCTCGATCGGCGAACATCATCGCACGCGCCGGTGACGCTCCCATGCCATTCCCGCCCGGCGGTCGAGGCCGGTGACCGCAAGCGAACCGTGCGCCCGTAGGCCCACCCGCTCCCCGGCACGCCCCGACCACGAACGGGTCGCCGGAGCTGTCACGCCCGAGCGCGATCAGGGTGGTCGGTCTCAGCCAGGTCCGCAACTCGTCCATGCCCCGTGCGCCCGGCCGACCGGAACTCGCCGGCGCGGTCGAACACCGACCCGTGGCACCGGCACTCGAACCGGCCGGACCACTCGCGCCACGGCACCCGACACCCGAGGCTGGTGCACTTCTGGGACAGCCCCCGACCTCGCCGCCGATCACGTCGGGTCGCTCGGAGACGACGCGCCGTACTCGATCGGACGAGTCACGCCTTCGGGAGCGTCCGCCGCTCCGAGTACGGCGCTGTAGCCGCCCAGCGGCGCTTCGCCGACGTTGGTGACGTCGAACCCGTGCGCATCGGGCACCTCGTCGACGAGCCGACCCACGTCCACCTCGACGGCCGCGCAGACGCGCCGGGGGGTGGGGCGAGTCGACGATCGTGTGCATCGGCGCGCTCTGCCGTCATCCGCACCAGCAGCACGAGCAACGCAGCGCCGTCGAACCCGGGACGCACCTCGACGTGGCGGATGCGGGCCCCGTTCCCTCGATCAGGCCGTCGGGATCCTCGACCACGGCGGTGGCGGTGACGACGTCGACCAGGCCCCGTTGCGGAGCGATGACGGCGCACGCCTCGCTCATCTTCCTCTCGCCCCAGCCGCACGGGGCGACACCCTCGTCCTCGCTGGGTCCTCGATCATCCCCGGGGTGCACCTCGGCCACGAGGTCACGGAGCTCGTGGCCGGCTCGATGACGGGGTCGTGGCCGTCGACACTCGCATCGAAGGTCCCGAGGCGCTCGATCGGCTCCGTCTCGATGGCGGTCTCACCGACCGACACCGTCGAGTGGGTGCTCCCGGTCCAGGGAACGCGGGATCCTGACCCGCGGGCGACAGTCACGCATCGTGGTCGCCACGGCCACCTCGCCTGCGACCTCCTCCAGCCGATTCGTGTCACGAGCCGCGTCGGCGCCGAGCTCGACGTGCCGCGGACGCGTGCTCGCTGCGCCATCCGGGCGCAAACCGGTTGCATGCCGGGCGCAAACCGACGTCCTCGAACGTGGTTCTCGTCGATCGGATCCATCAGGGAACCGACGCACAACAAGGGGAACACGTCATGAGCCATCACATCAACTTCCGCACGACCTCGCAGGTCCGCTCGGCTCCCGGCAGCGGCGTCGCCTCCAAGGTCGGCGTTCCGACGCCGGATCGTCCGCGGCGTGGCCGGGCCGGTCGCTTCGCCGTCGCTGCCGGCGCCGCGCTCGTCGTCGGTGCCGGCGTGCTGATCGCCGACTCCGTCGTCGAGCCCGACGCCCCGAGCTCGCTGAGCAACGACGATCCCGGTCGGTCGCAGCAGCAGGCGGTCGGGTCGTCGTCGGTGTCGTCGCACGACGTTGTCGATGCGAACCGGGCTGCGACGCTGCGGGATCTGCAGGTGGTCGGGTCGTCGTCGGTGTCGTCGCACGACGTTGCTGACGCGAACCGGGCTGCCACGCTGCGGGATCTGCAGGGCCGCTAGCCGACGTCACGGCCCGTCACCGCTCGCCGTACGCGACCGCACGGATCGTCTCGGCGTCACCGAGATCACCCCGGAAGCCGGTGCTCCATTCGTCTCGGACGGATCCGGAGCGCCGGTTTCGGGTGTCTCGGACGATGTCGAACCCGGCACGGGCTCGGGCCCATACCTTCTTGTGCGTTCGCGAGGAGTCATCTAGCGTGACGCGGACAGGACCCGCCCTGGGCGGCGCGGGTGCGGCGTGGCAGATCGTGGCGATCGGCCTGAGAGCGGGAGGTGCACCATGACCGATGTCGCGGGGGACGCAGCGGGCGAGGCGGGGGCGCCGGGGCCCTGGAACGTCGTCGTCAACGAAGGCACCGGGGAGGCCTACCGACTCGGGCAGCTCCTCATCGACATCGACGACAGGGATCGCCTCGTCGACGCGCTGCCCGACGGGATCACCATCGCAACGAAGACGGTCGAGGGTGACGAGGGCCCAGAAGAGGTCGAGAACATCGACGAGATCGACTATGCGGCCCTGGGGGCGGCCCTCGACGTCGAAGCGCCGCCGAACACCCTGGTGGTCAGGCTCGCAGGTGACCCCACAGTCGTCGACGAGTTCCTTCGCGCAGCCGTCGCAGGCGAGATCGAGGACGACGCAGGAGTGATCAGGGTCGAGCACAACACCGTGTTCATGGCCGACGCCCAGGCCAGTCCGGTGTGGGCCAGTCCGGTGTGGGCGAGTCCGGTGTGGGCGAGTCCGGTGTGGGCCAGTCCGGTGTGGGCGAGCGGTCGAACGACCAACATCGCGCTTCCGGCGGACCGTGCGGTCACGCCGCAGCCGTCCGCCGGTGACGGCGACTCCCCGTCGGTGGTGATCATCCTCGACTCCGGGCTCGCCGATCTCGATGATCCGATGAACGCGCCGCTCCTGCAGGGCGGGAACGTCCAGACCCCCGATCCACCCGAAGATCCCGACGAGAATGGTGACCTCGTCCTCGATCCCGTCGCCGGGCATGGCACGTTCATCGCCGGGTTGGTCGAGTTGGCGACACCAGGGGTCCCCATGTTCGTCCGTGACGTCATGGAGTTCCGGGGTGACACCGACGTCGGTACGTTCATGCACGCAGCCGTGGAACAGCTGATCGGGCTGGTCGGGCCCGAGGTCGGCGAGACGAGGGAGCGCTTCGAACGGACCGTGATCGGCATGTCGTTCTCCGGACCGATGTCGGCCGACGAGAAGCGGTTCACGTACGAGGGGCTCCGCTTCTTCGGCGAGCTCGGCATCGTCGTCGTGGCTGCGGCGGGCAACGACTCGACCTGCGATCGGATGTACCCGGCGGCGTTCGGCGACCCGAGTCGCCCGTCCGGTCTCGAGAACGTCGTGTCGGTCGGGGCGCTGGGTCGTTGCGGTCCCGCCGCTTTCACCAACCACGGCCCGTGGGTCAGAGCGTGCGCAGAGGGCGAGATGCTGACGAGCAGCTTCTTCTCCTACGACGAGCCGCACGGAGGGTTCCGCCAGTTCAACGGCTGGGCCCAGTGGAGCGGGACGTCGTTCTCGGTCGGTGTCGTGATGGGCGCATTCGTCAGGGAGATGTGGGCGACCGGTGAGACCGCCGTCGAGGTCGTGCGGCGGCTCGTCGACCAGCCGGGGCTGCCGTCCGTCCACAACCTCGGCACCATCGTCAGCTGACGCTGCCACCAACCCGGCGAAGGCCCGAACCCGCGGCGCGTCGCCACAACCCGCACGTCCACCGGATCGAACCAACTAGGTTCCGACCAATGGACGGGGTGGGGCGAAGCAAGTGTCCGGCCATCCATCGGTGACGATCGGATTCCTGGGGCCGACCTCGGTGACCGTGGACGGCGCCGAGGTCGTGCTGACTGCACGACGGCAGCGCGCCGTGCTCGCACATCTCGCGCTGCGCGCTCCGCACCCGGTCCCGCCGGACCAGTTGCTCGACGCCGTGTGGGGAGACGATCAACCCAGCACCGGTGTGCGCGCCGTCGCATTCCAGATCTCGAAGCTGCGGAGTGCCCTGGAGCCCGACAGGATCGACGAGGGATCGGTCATCATCACGTCGGCGGCCGGATATGCCCTCGACGTCGACCCCGACCATCTGGACATCCATCGTTTCGAACGTCTCGTTTCCAAGGCCCGCGAGCTGGTGACGGACGACCCTGCTCGATGTCGGACATCGATCGACCAGGCGCTCGGGCTGTGGCGCGGTCGTCCGTTCGCCGACCTCGCCGACCGGCCGCTCCTCGACGATGAGATCCGTCGACTGGAGCAGCGTCGGCTGCTCGCCCGTCGCACGCGGGCCGAAGCGTTGATCGCGCAGGGCCGGCATGTCGACGTGGTGGTCGATCTCGAGTCGATGATCGACGAGAACCCGTTCGAGGAAGCGCTCGTCGCGCTCTTGATGACTGCCATGTCACGAGCCGGTCGAACCGCCGACGCGCTACATGCCTTCGCCGATCTTCGGCGAAGGCTCGGTGGCGAGCTCGGCCTCGAGCCGTCCAACGAGCTTCGGCTCCTGGAGCAGCAGCTCCTCGACGGGGGCAGCGGGTCGGTGCCGACGACCCAGTCCCGTCCGGAGGCAGCCGCGCCCCCTGTCGAGCTCCCTTCCGGACTGGTGACGTTCGTGTTCACCGACATCGAGGGTTCGACGCGCCTCTATCGGAGGATCGGCGATCGGTATCCGCCCCTGCTGGCTCGGCACGACGAGTTGTTGCGACGCGCCTTCGCCGACGCAGGTGGACACGAGGTCAAGTCCGACGGCGACTCGTTCCTGGTCGCCTTCGCCAACCCGGACGACGCGATACGGGCATGCGCGGCCGCACAGCAGGCTCTCACCTCGGAGCCGTGGCCGGTGGACGCCGCGCTCGCCGTCCGGATGGGAATCCACTGTGGCTTGGCGTCCGCGACGGATGGCGACTACGTCGCGTACGCCGTCCATCAAGCCGCCCGAATCGTCGATGCCGGCCACGGCGGCCAGATCGTGGTGTCGGCGGACGTCGCCCGCATCGCATCCCACATCGCCCCACTGACGCTCGTGTCGCGGGGCCGCCACCAGGTGCGCGACTTCGACCAGGCGATCGAGCTCTTCGAGGTTCGCAGCGACGCGGTCCCGATCGTCGACCGGCGCCTCCGGGTCCGGCCAGCGGACGGGCACAATCTCGTTCCCCCGCTCGGGCCGATGTTCGACCGGGCGGCCGAACTGACCAGTCTCCGGGCCGCCATTCGGGAGCACCGGCTGGTCAGCCTGGTCGGCCCGGGTGGGATGGGCAAGACCCGCCTCGCGCTCGAGGCCGGACTGCGGTCGGTCGACGAGTTCCCGGACGGCGTGTGGTTCGCTGCGCTCGACGCCATCGACTCGGTCGATCTCGTGCCCGGCGCCGTTCTCGAAGCGGCGTCGGCGGGGACCGCCGTCCAGACCGACCCCTGGTCCGCGGTGAAGGATCTCGTCGGGGAGAAGTCGATGCTGCTCGTCCTCGACAACTGCGAGCACCTGCTCCCGGATCTCGCGGACCGACTGGCCAAGGTCCTGACGGCCTCCAGCCCGAGCGTCGTCCTCACCACGTCTCGCGTCGAGCTCGGCCTGCGCGGCGAGCACACGATCGTCGTCGGCCCGTTGCCCTGCGAATCGACGGACGAGACCACGCCGCCCGCGATCGCGCTGTTCCTGGACCGGGCTCCGAGCGGTCGCGACGTCGAACGGTTCGACATCGACGCGGTCGGTGAGCTGTGCGACGAGCTCGACGGACTACCGCTGGCCATCGAGTTGGCCGCGGCTCGCGCAGGTGTGCTGATGCCCGAGGAGATGCTCGATGCGGTGCGACGCGGCCGGCCGGTGCTCAAAGGGCGTGATCCGACGCTTCCCCGGCGACACCGAACGCTCGAGGCTCTCCTCGACTGGAGCTACCGATTGCTCGACGAGACGTCGGCGGCCGTGCTCCGGCGATTGAGCGTCATGCCGGGCGACTTCGACGTCGAGACCGCGACGACCGCCGCCGCTGGGGACGAGGTCGATCCGTACGACGTGCCCGAGGCCTTGTGGTCGTTGGTCGACCACTCCCTCGTCAGGACCGCCCGCAGCGCCGGGTCGACCAGATACGAGCTCCTCCGAACGATTCGCCGGTTCGCCGGCGAGCGGCGTTCAGCGGAGGAGACCGACCGCGTCGTGGAGCAGTTGTCGGCGCGCTACCTCGAGCGTTTCGGCCCGGCCATCGAGCTCGAGCGCAGCGAGATCAGCCGTCTCGGGGCGGAGGTCGACAACATCCGGGCGTTGATCGAAGCGGACATGCCGGGCTCGCCCGAGACCAAGCAGCGACTCGCGATCACGATCGGTCGACACCATGACATGGCGGGCACCTTCGGCGTCGGGATCGAGGAGGTTCGGCGCTTCGCCACGCAGCTCACCGAACCGACGGCGACGCGCGTCTCGCTGCTGACCCTGCTGGCCGACCTCGAGCTCCGACTGAACGCAACCGGTGCCGCACGGCGACTGCTCGACGAGGCGCGGCACCTCAGCCAGAGCGTCGGCCTCCCGCCGTGGGACGACGCGTGCGTCGAGCGGACAGCGGGAGGCATCGCCCTCCGGGTCGATGACCCGGAGGAGGCGCGTCGCATCGCGGAGAAGGCCATGGAACGGCCGTTGAGCCTGCGGGGGGTCGCGCGCATCAACAACCTGCTCGGCATCGCGCAGCTCGGCTCGGGTGAGCTCGAGCGAGCTCGAGCCTCGTTCGAGGTGGAGGCCGAGGCGTGGACCGAGCTCGGCAACGACTTTCTCCACGCGACGGCCCTGGGCAACGTGGCCGAGGTGTCGTTGCGCCGCGGGCGGGCCTCGGAGGCGGCGCGGTACCAGCAACGTTGTCTCCGGGTCGCCCGTCAGATCGGGCACGAGACCCTCGCTGCCTTCTCGGCGGTGGTGGCAGCCCAGATCGCGCTCGAGGTGCACGATCACGCCGCTGCGGTTCGGCTGCAGGTCGTCGCCGATCAGATGCTCGAGAAATCGCACTACGTGCTGTACGGCTTCGAAGAGGAGCTTCGTGCAGCATTGCTGGAGGAGTGCGAGCGGGCGCTCGGCGACCAAGCGTTCTCGGAGGCCCGCACGGCTGCATCGGCGCTCTCGTCGTCGGATGCGCTGGCCGAGGTCGCACGCGTGTTGGGGACGGCTGCGGCGTGAGAGCCCGCCGGAGCCGCTCGGCCATCGACGAGCGGGGACGGGTCGGGAGTGCCGGTCACCGCCACCGGTCATCATCGCATCGGGCTCGAGCTGGTCGCCGACGACCTCTCGGTCGACGGTTGCGTCGATCGCCGACCGGTTCCCACCAACAAGTGCGCGACATCCTGTCGGCGCGTGCCGACCGGGGCCGGCCGACCACCGACTCGTCTCGCACCGTGGAGTAGTGGCCGGCGTGCCCGCAGCCGGACCCGGCCACCATGCGGTCGCAGCCGGTCAGGTACGCCCGAGGGCGTCCTGGAACGACGAGCCGCCCGGGTCGAGCGAACCCGCCCAGGTCTCGACCACGTCGCCGTCGGCGTCGAGCAGCACCGAGTAGGGCATCAGGGTGCCGTCGAACGACATCAGGAACGTCTGATCGGCGTCACGCCAGACCGGCAGGTCGACGTCGAGGCGGTCGAGCATCTCCGCGAGGTCGTCGTCGGTGGTCGCTGGGGCGTCGACGTTGACCGCGACGACCGTCAGCCCGGGGGCCGAACCGTGCTCGACGAACTCGTCGAGCATCGGCAGCTCGCGCTCGCACGGCACACACCACGTCGCCCAACCGGCGAGGAGCACCGGGCTCCCGCGCAGGTCGGCGACGTCGACCGGCGCGCCGTCCGGCCACGAACGGGCGGCGAACTCCGGCTGTGCCGCATCGCCACCGCCGCACGACACGAGCGTCGCGACGACCGACGTCGCGGCCAGGAGGCGACGACCGGGACCCATGTGCCCGTCGTCAACCGTCGATCATGGCGCGCCAGTCCGGCACGTCGGGCGCGTCGGGTTCCCACGACCGGATGAAGGCGACGACCGATCGGATCTGCTCCGACGTCATCGAGCCGCCGTAGTCGATGGAGTAGGCGCTCATCTGGCTGCCGGGGATGCCGACGGCGACGAGGGTTCCCATCTGGTCGTCGGTCGCCGACTGCAGGAACTGCGTCGAGTTCAGGGCCGGCGCGACACCACCCTCGCCGGCGATGCCGTGGCACGACGAGCAGTTGAGGTTCCAGAGGTCGGCGCCCTTCTCGGCGAGGTCGGCCGCCTGCTCGTCGCGCGCCTCTTCGCGGGCCCGCGGTTCGTACCAGCGGTAGAACGGGAACACCAGCGCCATCGCCAGGAGCAGGACGCCACCGACGAGCATCCACCGGTTGGTCGACGACTCGAGGGCTTCGTCGGTCTGGTAGTCGTACGTCACGAGTGCGTCTCCTGTGCGCACGACGGGCCGGCCGGTGGCTCGTCGATCGTCTCGACACCGGGGGCGGGGCCTTCGATCGTCGTCCCGGTGTCGACGTAGATCAAACCGTCGTCGCCGATCTCGGTCGGGAACTCGTCCATGCCCCGTGGCGCCGGGCCCGACCGGAACTCGCCGGCGCGGTTGAACACCGATCCGTGGCACGGGCACTCGAACTGGCCGGACGACTCGCAGTAGGGGACCCGGCACCCGAGGTGGGTGCACTTCTGCGACAGCGCCC
>CBFCWS010000065.1:0-11258 GCA_965601765.1 uncultured Ilumatobacter sp.
TTCCGGTGCGGCGTTGCCGTCGCCCGCTCGCCGACCTGAGTCGGCTCGGGGCTCGGCTGCCTTGCGACCGGCCCACCGGATCTCGGCTCAGGGTCCTCGATCGGTCTGTGGTGGTCGACCCGGTGGGCGGGTTCCGGTGCGGCGTTGCCGTCGCCCGCTCGCCGACCTGAGTCGGCTCGGGGCTCGCCGACGAGCTGAACGCGTGAACTTCTTGCCGTGATGGACGGCAAGAAGTTCACGCGTTCGCCGGTCGGGCGCCGGGGGCTCAGACGTGGGCGTGGATGTCGACCGGGGTGAGCGGTCCGGGGTAGCGGACCTCCTCGACGAGGTCCTGGATCTCCGTCGACGGCGGCTTGGTCAGCAGCGACACCACGACCATGACGATCGCGTTGAGCGCCGCGGCGATCGCACCGATGCCGGCGGTGGCGATGCCGAACCAGGCGTCCATGTCGCCCCAGATCGTCATGTACATGTAGAAGCTGGCGAAGCCCAGCCCGGTGACCATCCCGGCGATCGCACCCGGTGCGTTGGCGCGCTTCCAGAAGATCCCAGCGACCAGGGTCGGGAAGAAGCTCGCTGCGGCGAGTCCGAACGCCAAGGCGACGACCTCGGCGACGAACCCGGGTGGGTTGACCCCGAAGTAGCCGGCCACCACGATCGCTCCGGCCATCGCGATCCGTCCGACGAGCAGCCGTTCGGAGTCGGTGGCCTTGGGTCGTGCCATCTTGAAGTACAGGTCGTGGGCGACCGCCGCGGAGATCACCAACAGCAGCCCGGACGCCGTGGACAACGCCGCGGCGAGACCGCCTGCGGCCACCAGTCCCACGATGATCGTCGGGAGTCCGGCGACCTCCGGGTTGGCGAGCACGAGGATGTCTCGGTCGAACGTCGTCAGCTCGTTGGTGTCCGCATCCGGTGTGTACTGGATGATGCCGTCACCGTTGAGGTCCTCGATCGCGAGCAGCCCGGTCGCCGACCACGAGTCGACCCATTCCGGCATCTCTTCGACCGGCTGGTTGTGCACCGTGTCGATGACGTTGAACTTCGCGAACGCACCGATCGCCGGGGCCGTGGTGTACAGGATGGCGATGAAGAGCAGCGCGAAGAACGCCGAGCGACGGGCGCCCTTGACCGACTTCGCCGTGTAGAAGCGGACGATCACGTGGGGCAGGCCCGCCGTCCCGATCATCAGCGTCAGCGTGATGAGGAACAGGTTGCGCTGCGACGTCACCGCGAACGGCGAGGTGTAGGCGCTGAAGCCGAGGTCGGTCTGCACCTGGTCGAGCCGCTGGGTGATCTCGCCGAAGCTGATGTGCGGGAACGGGTTGCCCGTCAGCTCGTTGGCGATCGCCACCGCCGGGATGAGGTAGGCGACGATCAGCACCGAGTACTGGGCGACCTGGGTCCACGTGATGCCCTTCATCCCGCCGAGCACGGCGTAGAACAGCACGACGAACATGCCGACGACCACGCCGGTCGTCACGCTCACCTCGAGGAACCGTGAGAACACGATGCCGACGCCGCGCATCTGCCCGGCGACGTAGGTGAAGGAGACGAAGATCGCCGCGAGGAGCGCGATCACCCGAGCGCCCGACGAGTAGCGGTCACCGACGAAGTCGGGCACCGTGTACTTGCCGAACTTGCGCAGGTACGGCGCGAGCAGCAGCGCGAGCAGCACGTAGCCGCCCGTCCATCCCATGAGGTACACCGAGCCGCCGTAGCCCTGGAAGGCGACGAGCCCGGCCATCGAGATGAACGACGCGGCCGACATCCAGTCGGCGGCCACCGCCGCACCGTTGGCGACGGCCGGTACGCCGCCACCGGCGACGTAGAAGTCGCCGGTGTTCTTCGCCCGGCTGCGGATCGCGATGTAGAAGTACAGCGAGAACGTGACGACGACCCAGAAGAGGGTCCACTGCAGGGTGCTCATCGTGCGTCTCCCGCGTCAGGCCCGTCGACGGGGGATTGTGGACGGTTGGTGGGATCGATGACCGGATCGATCTCCTTGGGGAAGTGGGGATCGTCCCGCGCGACGGTGTGTGCGGCGTCGACCGATTCGGTGAGGCCGTAGTGCTCGTCGAGCTTCTCCATGCGGACCACGTACACCCCGATCAGGATGACGAAGGTGATGATCGCCCCTTGCTGGCCCATCCAGAACCCGAGCTTGAAGTCGCCCAGGCTGATCTCGTTGAGCTGCTCGACGAACAGGACGGCGGCTCCCAGGGAGACCCCCGCCCAGATCACGAGCAGGATCGCCATCAGTCGCAGATTGGCCCGCCAATATGCCTGGCGGTCGGCATCACTCAGTGTCACGACGTGACTCCCCTCGTTGAGGCTCCCCGGCGGGGAGCGGATCCCCACACACCAGGTGGTGCATGCGGCGCACGATGCGAACGGTCCGAAGACGGTCCGACGTGTGCCGGATGTCACTCAACGTCCGCACGCCGGGACCCGCAAGGCGCGACCCGCCCAGTGACGTCCGACTCCTTCCCAACGGCGGTCGGCATCGCCCGAACGGTGGCGGCGACCCCGGGAGAGCGGCTCGGAGCCGTTGGGGCGCCCGGACCGACCGGTGGGGGCGGTGACCGTGCCGCCGAGCGAGGTGACGCTGGTCACACCACGAACGGCGTCGTACCGTCGTCCCATGCGCCTGCTCACCGCCTCCGCCAGCGACCTCTCCGGGCGTCGTCTGACGACGCAACGGCGGATCTGGCCGCCGGCGCACCCGGCCCAGCTCCGGCTGCTGCTCGCCAGCGTCGTCGTGATCCTCGGTTCGTTCCTGCCGTGGGTGGTGACCGGGTTCGGGACCTACCGCGGCATCGCCGGACCGGGACTGTGGACGTTCTACGCGGGTGTCTTCGGGATCGCCGGCGCGCTGATCCCGATGCGGCGGCTCGCCGTGCTGCACGGCGCTGCCCTCACGCTCGCAGCGCTGTTCCTGCCGCTGTGGCAGGTGCAGCGTCTCGTGACGCGGATCGGCTTCGAGGGATGGACGCCCGGGTTCGGGTTGGGTGTCGTCGTCCTCGCCGGCCTCGTCGGGGGATCGGCGACGCTGTCGATCTGGCGCGATCGCTGACGTCGGCCGATCGCACGGCTGACGACCGTCCGTCCCGCCGTCTCGCCGGCGCGTCCCGCGGCGACCGGCGACCTCCGGCTCGATCGACCGGGTGGCTGGCCGCACCCGCTGTCCGGGCGCGACGCCGCGCACTAGCGTTGCCGCTCGATGTCCGCATGGGCCGATGACGACGGCGCGAGGTTCGACGACGTCGACACCGCAGCCGAGGTCGAGGCGGCCTTCCGCACCCAGCGACGGATCGCCGTGCGGTACTTCGTCGTGTTCGTCGTCGTGGCCCTCGGCGCACCGGCGGCGACCGTCCTCGTCGACGGCTGGTCCGAACGGCGCGTGATCGGTGGGATGAGCCCGGCGTTCGTGACCGCCGCGTTCGTCCTCTACCTGCTGTTCTTCCTCATCGTCGTGGCCGCGACGACGTTGGCGAACTCGTCCGAGGACCAGATGCTCGGCCGCCGTGCCGGGAGGGCGGGCCGCCGCTCGCGGCGCCGTCGCCGGGGGCTGCCGTGAACGGGCCGACGTCGTTCGTCGTCTGGGTCCCGGTGATCACGATCGCCGTCGTCGCCATCGTCGCGCTCGTCACCGTCGCCCGCGCTCGTTCTGCGGCGACCGCGGTCGACTTCCAGCTCGCCGGCCGCGGCATCGGCGTCCGCATGAACGCGCTCGCGATCTGCGGCGACTACGTGTCGGCGGCGTCGTTCCTCGGGATCGCCGCGGTCGTGTACGCGATCGGACTCGACGGCGTGTGGTACGCGACCGGCTTCGCCGCCGGGTTCGTGCCCGTGGCGCTGCTCGCCGCCGCCCCGATGCGCCGGCTCGGCGAGCGGACGATCCCCGACTTCCTGGCCCGTCGCTACCGCTCCGAGCGCGTCCGGCTCGTCGCCGTCGCGGTGACGGAGCTGGTCGTGCTCGCGTACCTCGTCCCCCAGGCGGTCGGCGCCGGCATCGCGTGGGGGTTGGTGACCGACCGGTCGCTGCCCGGGCTGTCGCCCTACACGACCGGGATCGTCGTGTCGACGGTCGCGGTGATGGCGATCGTCGTCGTCGGCGGGATGCGCGGCACCACCTGGACCCAGGCGTTCCAGTTCGCCGTCCTGCTGACGGTGCTGACGTGGCTGTCGATCGCGGTGCTCGCCGACGGGTTCTCCTACGACGAGGCCGTCGGCTCGCTGGGCGACGAGCCGTTGCGTGCGATCCCGGAGCCGGTCGGCCGCCTCGACGCATCCACCGCGAGCGGCCCGATCGAGGTGGTCGACAACCACCTCGGGGACGGTTCGGCCCGGTTCGACCGCCCCGGTGCCCGCTTCGACGTGCTCGGCCAGTTCTCGCTCGTGGTCACGCTCGTCTTCGGCACGGTCGGTCTGCCGCACGTGATGAATCGCTTCTTCACGAGCCCGTCGGGCCGGGCGGCGCGGATGACCTCGGCGTGGGTGGTGGCCGGGATCGGTGCCTTCTACGCCATGGCCGTGATGCTGGGCACCGCTGCCCGCTTCTACATCGAGGCGCGCGCCGACGAGCTCGGCTGGCTCGCCGAGGCCTCGGTCGACGGCGTGCTGCGCGTCCCGGAGGACGCCATGCTGGCGATGGGCCGGCTCTTCGGTGGTGAGATCGGTCTCGCCGTGGTCGCCACGGGTGCCGCGATCGCCATCATCTCGACCGCCTCCGGCCTCGTGCTCGCCGCATCGGCGAGCTGGGGACACGACGTGTACGAACGCTACGTCAACCCCGTCGCCTCGCGCCGCCGGGCCCTCCGGGTCGGTCAGGCGGCGGTGGTCGTCTCGGCACTCGCCGCCGGAGCGCTCGCCGTGTTCCTCGACCCGGCTCGGCTGACCGTCAACGGGCCCTCGCTGATCGCCGGGTTGGTCGCGGCTGCCTTCGCGGTCGCGGGGTCGGCCCTGGCGCCGGTGATCATCATCGGCATCTGGTGGCGCGGCGCGACCGCGCACGGAGCGCTGGCGGCGATGATCGTCGGGGCGACGGTGTCGACGACCTCGGCGGCGATCGGCCTGCTCGTGGACGGCGCCCCGTTCGTGCTGTCCGTGCCGACGATCGTGGCAGGACCGATGGCGCTCGCGGCGCTGGTCGTGGTGTCCAAGCGCACGGCCCCGACACGGGACCTCGACGAGGTCTGGATCCAGATGCACGGGTCGGCCCGGGAGCGGCGCCTCGCCGAGATCGCCAGGCTCAGCGTGAGGACGGAGTGACGATGCGACGGACGGAGGCGACACTCGCCGCGATCGTCACAGCGCTGTTCGCCGGCGTGTGGGTGATCACCCAGCAGATCGTGTCACCGCCGGTCTCGGTGGGACCGACCATGGTGCTCGCGGCAGTGACCGCGGTGCTCGCGATCGTCGGCTACGGGTCGTTGTTGCGCCGGCGCCGACGCGGCGGGTTGGCGACCGCTGCGATCGAGGCGCCGGCCGGCGACGTGATCACCGCGGTCAGCGACACCCTGCCGTATCTCCGGCACGGTCTCACCGCCGACACCGCCGACACCGTGGCCGAGGTGCTGCTCCCGATCGCCGGCGGTCGCGCCGTCGTGCTCGCCGACACGAACGAGGTGGTCGGCTCCGCCGGAGAACGCCTGGTCGACGCGCCCGAGCTGCGACGCCGTGTCGTCCGGCGCGCCGAGCTCGCGACCGAGATCCGTGACGACGAGTTCCTGGTCTGCGCTGCCCTGCGGTCGGGGTCCGGCCAGCCCGTGGGCACGCTGACCGTGGTGTTCACGACCGGTGGACAGGTCGCGGTCAGCCGGGTCGCCAGTCTGGCCCAGCTGCTGTCGATCCACATCGAGCTCTCCGAGGCGACCGAGCAGGCGCAGCTCGCGGCCGACGCCAAGCTCCACGCGCTCCGGGCGCAGATCAACCCCCACTTCCTCTTCAACACGCTCAACACGATCGCGAGCAAGTCGCGCACCTCGCCCGACGAGGCACGAGCCCTGCTCCAACGCCTCGCCGACTTCTTCCGCTATGCACTCCGCCAGGACGACCAGTTCGCGGACTTCTCGAACGAGTACTTCTTCGTGCGGACGTACATCGCCCTCGAGCAGGCGCGCTACGACGACCGGTTGACCGTCGTCTACGACATCGACCCGCAGGTGCTCTCGGCACAGGTGCCGGTGCTGACGATCCAGCCGCTCGTCGAGAACTCGGTCAAGCACGGGTTGGCGCCGCGCGACGGTGGCGGCGTGCTGACGCTCAAGGCCCGGGTCGACCCCCTCGGCCGCGCGGTGGCGATCGAGGTGCGCGACGACGGCGTGGGGATGTCGGCCGAGCGCCTGGCCGCGCTCGCGACCGGGCAGGCCGAGCGCAGCGGCCGCAGCGGTGTCGGGGTCGCGAACATCCGGGAGCGCCTCGACCGGCTGTTCGGCGACCGCTACCGGATGGAGATCCGCTCGACCCTGGGCGAGGGGACCACGATCCGACTCGACCTGCCGCTCGGCACCTGAGCGCGGCGCCGTCGCCGCGGGTGGTGGCGGTCGTGAGCGGGGCCGTGGTCGGGCGTGCCAGACTGGAGCCAGGTGATGGGATCGACATGGACCAGCACGAGGCCGACACCGAGCGATCGGACCGATCGCCCTCGGCCCTGCGCTGCCTGATCGTCGACGACGAGGCGCCCGCGCGCGACGAGATGCGATTCCTGCTCGACCGCGCCAGGGACGCCGAGGTCGTGGGTGCCGCGGCGAACGCGGCGGAGGCCGGGGTGCTCGTCGCCGCCATCGACTACGACGTCGTGTTCCTCGACATCCACATGCCCGGAATCGACGGGATCAGCTTCGCGCGCGAGCTGCGAGGCCGGCCCGGCGGCCCGTCGGTGGTGTTCGTCACCGCCTATCCCGACCACGCGATCGAGGCGTTCCAGGCCGACGCGGTCGACTACCTGCTCAAGCCGCTGGACGAGGCACGACTCGACGAGGCCCTGACGAAGGTGGCCCGCCGTCGCGGCGCGGCGCGCGGCGAGCCCGAGCCGGACGGTGATCGTCGCGTCCCGGACGCAGCGGTGAGCGCGACCCGACGGTCGCATCGCATCCCGGTGCAGCGCGGCGACCGCACGGTGTTCGTGAACGAATCGGAGGTCGTCCTGGCGAGCGCGTCGCGCGGCTACTCGCACCTGCAGCTCCACAGCGAGCGGGTGCTCGTCAACTTCACGCTGGTCGAGCTCGAGCAGCGCCTGTCCGACTCGTTCGTGCGCGTCCACCGCTCGCATCTGGTCAACCTGGAGCAGGTGCGCGAACTCCGTCCCGACTTCAGCGGCGGTGTGGTGCTCGTCATGGCCGACGCGCAGTCGACGACCGTGAAGGTGGCGCGTCGCCAAGCCGCCGCCATCCGCCGCCACCTCGGCATGTCGTAGCGACCTCACGACCGCCGTCCGTCCCGGCTCCTCACTGCGATGCGGTGGTGCGTGCGATGGTGGGGATCGCGTCGCGTCTGGCAGACTCCCTACCCGTGCGCCGTCGATCGCAGATCATCCCGTGGAAGGCGGCAGGGCAGGTGTCCGAGCGGATGACGAGCGGCGACGACGTCGTCCGCGCGACCGGTTGGGTGTTCAACAACGCGACCGGTGACGATCTCACCCTCGCCGAGTTCGTCTCGACCGGCGACCACGAGGTGCCCGTCTTCCTGAGCGTCTTCGGTCTGCGGGGCGAGCAACCCGACGCCGAGACGCTCGTCGAGATCGGTGCCGGGATCGGCCGGATGACGTGTGCGTTCACCCGGGAGTTCGGGACGGTGATCGCCGGCGACCTCGACCAGGGGTTCCTCGAGCGTTGCCACGAGACCGTCGGGCGGTTCGGCCGCGCCGATCGGCTGCGGACGCTCGAGATCGCCGACGGCCGGACGCTCGACCTACCGCCCAACAGCGCCGACGTCGCGTTCTGCTACATCACCCTGCAGCACTGCAATCCCGACGACGCGCTCGAACTCACCAGCGAGGCGATCCGGGTGGTGCGTCCCGGCGGCCGGATCGCGCTCAACTACCGGGCGCGGTCGTCGACCGACTGGCTCCTCGTGCCGCTGGGCGCGTCGGCCCGCCTGCTGTTCCGCATCCCGGGATTCGGGTCGTGGCTGTCGAAGCGGCGTTCGGTCACCCGGCTGGCGTGGCAGGCGTCCCGGTTCCAGCCGGACGAGGTCACCGGTCCGTTGCAGTCGCAACTGACCGACGTCGAGATCTGGACCAATCCCGATCGCCATCTCGCCGCGCACGACGGCCTGCGCAAGACGTTCGAAGGGGTGAACCGCCACCACTGGTGGCTCGTCGGCACCGTGACGTAGACGTATCGTTCCCCGGCCACGCAGGCCGCAGCTCGACGTTCGCTCGCTGACGACTCGCCCACTCGCATCGGTGCGCGCCCTCCGCCGACGTCCTTCGTCGTGTTTCCCGGCGTCAGGATCCCCGGATCCAGGTGGCGATGTCGTCGATCCCGTCGCCGGTGCGCGCCGATGCCATCAGGATCCGCACGCCGGGGTGGACCGACTCGACGTGGTGGAGGAACAGGTCGAGGTCGAAGTCGAGATGGGGCAGCAGATCGATCTTGTTCACCACGATCGCATCGGCCGACCGGAACATCACCGGGTATTTGAGCGGCTTCTCCTCGCCCTCCGTCACCGAGAACACCATCAGGCGGGCGTCCTCGCCGACGTCGAACTCGGCGGGGCAGACGAGGTTGCCGACGTTCTCGATGATGACGACGTCGAGCTCGCCGAGCGGAAGGCGGGGGAGTGCCGAGCGCACCATCGTGGCGTCGAGATGGCACTCGCCACCGAACCCGTTCGCCGTGTTGACCAGCGAGACGGCCACACCGGTCTCGGCAAGCCGGTCGGCGTCGATCGTCGTCTCGATGTCGCCCTCGACGACGCCGAACCGCGTGCCGTCGCCGGCGCGCCGGAACACCTCGCGCAGCAGCGACGTCTTGCCGGCGCCGGGTGACGACATCACGTTGACGACCCGGATGCCGTTGCTGCGGAAGTCGGCTCGGTTGGCCCCGGCGGTGCGATCGTTCTCGCCGAGGATCTCCTCGAGCACCTCGATCCGCATGCCACCGGTCTCGTACCCGCTGTGATCGCCGACGTCGCGTCTGTGATCGTGATCGTCGTCGTGATCGTGATCGTGGCCGTCGGCGTGGCGGTGGAACCGTCCCATCGTCGTCTCAGCTCGGCGCCGCCGCGTCGGTCCGTCGGTCGTCGACCTCGAGCGTCGTCACCTGGAGCTCACGACCGGTCGTCAGGTCGGTCTCCGTCGAGCCGCACGGACAGCGGAACAGCGGCGCCTCGATCGTGGTCGTCTCGCCGCACGAGCGGCACACCAGCGTGGCAGGGATGTAGTTGACCACCAGCTTCGAACCGGCGAGCGGCGTGTCGGCGACGACGATGTCCCACGAGTACGCCAACGTCTCGGGGATCACCTGGCGCAGGTGGCCGACGTCGATGTGCACCGACCGCACCGGCCGTCCACCCGCGTGGTCGGCCACGATCGACTGGAGCGACGTGCAGATCGAGAGTTCGTGCACGGCCGCACGGTAGCGCAGGCCGATCGATCCCGACATCGTCGCGTGACGAAGCAAGCCTGGCTTGCTTCGTCACGGGCGGCCATCGTCAGGCGGGCCGGTGGACCCGCTGGAAGCGTTCGTCGGCCAGCACCATGTCGACCGCGAACTCGGCGACGCGTTCGTCGAGGGCGTCGCTGCGGCGGGTGATGAGGTGCCACGGGCGGTCGACCGGGGTCATCTCCGTCGGGATCACGTACAGTCGCCGCGCGCGGACGGCGGCGTCGACCGTCGCCCGCGGCAGGAGTCCGATGCCGAGCCCGGCCTCGAGCGAGCCGAGCAGCGCATCGTCGGAGCCGATCTCGATCAGCTGCGGCTCGAGGTGGAGACCGGTCACGACCTCGTCGGCGATCGACCGGAGCGCGGCGCCCTGCTCGCGCACCAGCCACGTCGCCCGCCCCAGGTGATCGGGGAACACCAGACCGGGTCGCGCGACGAGCACGACCGAGTTGGGCATCGTCGCCAACGTCTCGAAGTCGCGATTGGAGGGTGGGCGGGTCGTGAGCGCGAGGTCGGCCTCGTGCGCGGCCAGCAGTCGCCAGACCTCGTTGCGGTTGCCGACCGCGAGCGTGAACGCGAGGTCGGGTTGGTCGGCGCGGAGGCGGGCGAGGATCGGCGCGACCACGGTCGAGACCAGCGAGCTCGACGTCGCGATCCGGATCGGTCGGCGCTGGCGGTCGCCCGCCGCGGTCGTGGCGCCGATCGCCTCGTCGATCAGGCCGAGGACGCGCTGGGCGTACCGGAACATCGTCGTGCCGGCGTCGGTGAGCGCGATGCCGCGCCCGTTGCGCTCGAGCAGATCGACCCCGACCTCACGGCGGAGCGCGGCGAGCGTCGCCGACACCGCCGGCTGCGTGACGACGAGGCGCTCGGCGGCGCGCCCGACCGACATCTCCTCGGCGACCACGACGAACACTTCGAGTTGATGCATCGTCAGCATCGGACGTCCCCTCCGAGCACCGGAACGATCCGGTCGCGGACCCCTGGATCGTAGTGACCCATCAGGTGCGCCTGATGAATCGTGAGGGATGAATCATTTGACCCCTCCCAGCCGGTCCCCGATACTTCGCCAGACCAGATCGCTCGCGACACGCAAGGGGGTAACACGCATGTCGCTCGACACAGATCCGGTGTCCGATGTCGGCACCGCGCACGGGGACTCGTCGCACCCCGAGGCCGCCCGCCTCCTCGATCGCCTCGAGGACCCGCGCACCGCCGACGCGCTGCACACCCTGCTCGACAACGCCGAGCTGATCGCGGTGCTCGTCAGTGGTCTCGACGGTCTCGCGCGCAAGGGCGAGGTGGTCGGCGACACCCTCGCCGAGGTGCTCGAGGAAGCCCGTGCGGCCGGTCGTGCGACGGGCCTCGACGTGATGGAGACGTCCCGGCAGCTCTCGACGCTCATCCCCACGCTGGCCGCCGCATCGCCGGCGATCAACCGGATCCTCGACTCGCCGATCGTCGAGCCCGAGCCGATCGACGTGCTCAGCGAGACCGCCGTGGCGCTGGTGCGCGGCCTCAAGGCGGCGCAGGCCAACGACACCCGCATGGGGGTGACGGGCCTGATCAAGGCGACCCGCGAGCCCGATGTCCAGCGCGGCCTCGGCTTCCTCGTCGAGGTCGCCCGCGAGTTCGGCCGCGACCTGG